>JAYWGG010000215.1:0-18819 GCA_043778415.1 Saprospiraceae bacterium | reverse complement strand
ATAAAATGGACAGACCAAGATACAGATACTCTAAAATGTCACTTTTACCGAGCCAACGAGGGCAATACTGTAATCTGCGATAGAGTCTGGCTGAATGGCGTGGCGGTATATCCAGAAAATGCTGTTGCTGGAAAGTCACGCGGCTTTACAGTTATCAAGTAAATGGTGTCCCACGACTCATTTTAGACTGACCCAAGAATAGCAAAGGCAATCGAATTGCCTTTGCTATTCTTTTTTTAATATTCTCAAGCATCTAAAAAATAAAAATTATGTCAAAATATATCATCGTACTTATTTCAGGACTGTTTTTTTCAAATATTTACGCCCAATCATTGATACTTTCTATTGGACCTAACTATACAACGAGCAATAAAATAGTACCCGTAAAAAATGGTAAGATGCCTTTTGATGTCACGGATAATTCAACGATGATTTCTTATGAGCATTTTCTAAAGCAGCAGCCTATCTCAATTATAGCTTCTTATAGCCAATATCGTGGCATGACTGGAATATGGTTCGAAAACGGTGGAGTTCTTGATCCTTATGGAAATACGCTAAAAGCTATAGGTTTTTCGGGCGCAAATATTCACAGATTAGACGTTGGTGCTACCTATGATTTTATGAAACGAAGACGAAAATTTTATTTACAGGCTGCGCTTGGATTGGGTTTGCAGGTTTCTAAAGTAACGGGAGCAGAAATATTTAGTGTTTTGCTGCCGGGTCCTTTCTACACAAATTCCGAACCTATGACCGCCGAATCCTACAATACCAGCCAGATAGTGCCATTCGTAGGTGTCCGCACAGGCTTTGTCTTCTGGAAACGCTTGGATATTGGGTTGTCTTTTCAGGGCGTGTATGCCAATAAATACTTTCAAAAGCAATTTTTAAAGTATTCTTACAAAGGAATACCTCAAAAAACTGCCGAATACGGAGCCACAGGTACTGGCATCTTTGTTTCGCTCGGCATCGGATACCGATTCGTCACCGCTAAAAGGAATTAAAAAATTATCTCTTTCACAAAATTTGAGCAGCTTTCAGATAAAATAAATCACGCTGCGCTATTTATTTTTAAAAAATATGTACTTTTACGGACTTTTTTAACAAAAAAATTGTCATTACTTATTTTTTATGAACAATCAATATCTAAAACTGCTGCTGCCTCACCTGATTTCGGTCGTCGCATTGGTGCTGTTCGCACTTATTTACTTTTCTCCGGCTGCCTTTGATGGCAAAGTGTTGCAGCAATCCGATACTTTGCAAGCCGACGCACTGCAAAGTGAGCGCATCGCTTATGCCAAAAAGGAAGGGCGCGATATTCTTTGGACCAACTCTATGTTCGCAGGAATGCCGATTTACCAAGGTGTAACTGGCGAAACGTATAATATTCCGACTAAAATTTTGCAAAATGTCATGTTTTTGGGCGATGTTACCAACGGCTCTTATACCTTTCCGTTGCTTTTTACTTGCCTTCTTTGCGCCTACTTGATGTTCGTGATGTTGGGCGTGAATTGGAAATACGCGCTCGCAGGTAGTTTGTTGTTTGGGGTGAGTTCTACCCATATTATTTTGATTGAAGCGGGACACACCAACAAAGTGATGGCTCTGGCGTACCTCGCGCCACTTCTTGGCAGTATTTTGATGGTTTTTAGAGGGCGATATTTGCTCGGCGGCGCGTTGGTCGCGGTTTTTGCGAGTTTGGAGTTTGGTGCCAACCATATCCAAATCACCTATTATTTTCTGTTGCTGCTCGCTATTTTGGGCATCGTAAAATTTATTCAAGCACTCAAAGAGGGCGAAATGGCGCATTTTGCAAAAGCCGCCGCTACGCTCGTCGTGACCATTGGCTTGGGTTTTTTGACGGTTTTGCCACAGGTTTGGACGCAATACGACTACGCCGCCGAAACTATTCGCGGAAAATCCGACTTGGTTTCTGCCGAAACGGGTACCAAAAAAGAGGGGCTGACGAAAGACTACGCGTTCAGTTGGAGCATCGGTAAGTTGGAAAGTTTTAGTTTTTTGATGCCCAATTTTATGGGTTCGGACAGCGGAGAATACTTCGCCCGCGACCCCGAAAGCGAGTCACTCAAAGCCTTGCGCAGCATGGGCAACAACCCACAAGTCAATAATCTGGCGCAAGCGACGACCAAATATTGGGGCGACCAGCCGTTCACTTCGGGCGCAGTGTATTATGGCGCAGTGATTTTGCTTTTATTTTTTCTCGGCGTATTTTTGTTGAAAACATCGCTTCGCAACTGGATATTGGTAAGTATGGCGGTCATCGCAGTCATCGGTTGGGGCAAAAATTTTGCGGTAGTCAATTATTTTTTATTCGATTATTTTCCATTTTTTAATAAATTTCGCTCCGTCGGAATGGTCTTTGGCATCGGGCATTTGCTGCTCGTTGCGCTCGGAATTTTAGGGCTGAAAGCCTTTTTAAATCCAGAAACGGACGTTGAAAAACGCAAAAAATCTCTACTTTATGCCGCCGCAACCGTCGGCGGGCTTTGTGTGCTGGCACTTCTTTACAGCTTCATGGGGACGCTCGCGGGACCCAACGACGACCAAATAGCGAAGTCCGCACCCCAGCTTTTGGGTGCTATCCGTGCCGACCGCGCAGGCTTGATTCAAGGCGATGCGTTTCGGTCGCTGTTCTTTGTTTTGGCGGCGGCAGGCGTACTTTTTGCCAGTCTTCGCATGAGTTTTCACCCGATGATAACGATTGCTTTGGTGACATTGCTCGGCTTGGCGGACATGATTGGAGTGGACAAACGCTATTTGACCAACGATGATTTTGTGACCCAAACCCGCTCCAAACAAAACACTGCGCCGCGCCCCGTGGACACACAAATAATGCAGGACAAAGATTTGAGCTATCGGGTACTCGACCTTTCGCGCGGCGGCAATCCGTTTGCCAACGGCTTTGCTTCTTTTTATCACAAAAGTATTGGTGGATATTATGCCGCAAAATTGATGATTTTTCAGGAAGTCGTGGATAGATATATGAGCAAAGGCGGAGCGACGTTTCAGCAAATCCTGAATATGCTCAACACCCGCTACATTATCCAAGGCAGCGAAGAAAAAGGCGCGCAACCGCAAGCCGCCCGCAATCCTGACGCTCTCGGCAACGCTTGGTTCGTAAAAAACTACACGATAGTAGAAAATGCCAACGCCGAAATGGACTCTTTGGAGAATCTACAGCCGTCACAAACAGCCATTATTCAGAAAAAATTTGCCGAAAATCTGAACGGACTGAACATCAAATACGACTCCGCCAACTCCATCAAACTGACGAATTACGTCCCCGATTTTATGACTTACGAAACGAAAGCAGCCACCGAACAATTAGCAGTTTTTTCTGAAATCTACTATCCCGAAGCAAAAGGTTGGCACGCTTACATAGACGGCAATCGAGTGGCAGGCGTGATGAAAGCCGACTATTTGCTGCGCGCATTGCGAGTCCCAGCAGGCGACCACAAGCTCGAAATGCGCTTCGAACCTTCGGCATACTCGACCGGCAACGCTTTGGCGCGCGTTGGGTCTGCGTTGGTGATGTTGCTTCTTTTGGGTGCGCTGTATTGGACATTCAAGAAAAAATAATTAATTTTTAGTAAAAAAAGACTGTCACACGAACTCGTAGGACAGTCTTTTCTTCATTCCTAAAAGGGGAATATTTTATTCTTTTTTTACCCCGAAAGCAAAACTTTACACATTATTAATATAAATAATTTTGTGTTATTTGTTTGTTGCCAAAAATAAGCGTACCTTTGCGCCCAAATTCAATAACGCATTAATTAATAATGACTCAGGTTAATCAAAATCTTCGGAACATCGCCATCATCGCCCACGTAGATCACGGGAAGACGACGCTGGTGGACAAAATGCTCCTCGCTGGAAAATTGTTTAAAGAACACGAACTTCCGGGCGAACTTATCCTCGACAACAACGACCTCGAAAGAGAGCGCGGAATTACTATCCTCGCAAAAAACGTTTCAGTCACCTACAAAGGCACTAAAATAAACACCATCGACACGCCCGGTCACAGCGATTTCGGCGGCGAAGTGGAGCGCGTCCTCAATATGGCGGACGGCGTGCTGCTGCTCGTAGATGCTTTCGAGGGTCCGATGCCACAGACTCGCTTCGTACTTCAAAAAGCCATCGAACTGGGACTCAAACCCATCGTGGTCATCAACAAAGTAGATAAAGAAAACTGCGACCCCGAACACGTCCACGAACTGGTCTTTGACCTCATGTTCACACTCGACGCTACGGAGGAGCAACTCGACTTTCCGGTTATCTATGGCTCCGCCAAACAAGGCTGGATGAGCAAGGATTGGAAAGTAAAAACAGACGATATCACGGCTATTTTTGATGCCATCATCGAGCATATTCCTGCGCCAAAAGTCGCTACCGAAGGTACGCCGCAGATGCTTATTACCTCGCTGGATTACTCCAATTACATCGGTCGTATTGCGGTCGGACGCGTCCAACGCGGTACTTTGAAAGCGGGAATGCCCGTTTCGCTTTGCAAAAAAGACAATGTGATTACGAAAGGCAGAATCAAAGAATTGTACATTTTTGAGGGTTTTGGAAAAATAAAAGTGGACGAAGTAAGTGCCGGCGAAATTTGTGCGGTAGTCGGAGTAGAAGGTTTTGAAATCGGCGACACCATCGCCGACTTCGAAAATCCGGAGGCAATGGCGACCATCGCCATTGACGAGCCGACGATGAGTATGGCTTTCACCATCAACGATTCGCCGTTTTTTGGTAAAGAAGGAAAGTTTGTGACTTCCCGACACGTCCGCGACCGCTTGGAAAAAGAATTGGAAAAAAATCTCGCCTTGCGCGTAGAGCAAACCGACTCCGCCGACACGTTCAAAGTATTTGGTCGTGGCGTTTTGCACCTTTCCGTCCTCATCGAAACGATGCGCCGTGAAGGTTACGAATTACAAATCGGTCAGCCGCAAGTAATTTACAAACAAATAGAAGGCAAACGCTGCGAGCCGATAGAAGAAATGACGATTGACTTGCCCGACAATGTGAGCGGAAAAGCTATCGAAATGGCGACGCGTCGCAAGGGAATGATGTTGGCAATGGACCCGAAAGGCGACCGCCAAATCCTAAAATTTGAGATTCCGTCGCGCGGGATTATCGGTTTGAGAAGTGCTTTGATGACCGCCACGGCAGGCGAAGCCGTGATGACGCACCGCTACAAGGAATACCAAACGCACAAAGGCGAGATACCGGGCAGACAAAACGGCTCTTTGATTTGCAAAGAAACGGGTCAGGCGATTCCTTACAGTATCAACAACTTGCAGGACAGAGGTACGTTTTTTGTTGATGCAGGCGATGATATTTACGAAGGTCAAGTAATTGGAGAAAACAATCGCCCGGGCGATTTGGTCGTGAACGTGACGCTCAAAAAGCAGCTCACCAATATGCGTGCCAGTGGCTCGGACGATAAAGTGCGCTTGATTCCGCCCGTCAAATTCACGCTCGAAGAAGCGTTGGAGTATATTCAAGGCGACGAGTACGTGGAAGTCACGCCAAAATCAATCCGTATCCGAAAGATATTTTTGAAAGAACACGAGCGTAAGAAGTCCGGCAACGCTATCAATAATTAGAAGTGCATAAAAATAAGTAATTTATTTTTATATATTTTTTGGCTAAAAAAAGCAGTCGCAAACGAAATTTTGTGACTGCTTTTTTATTCCTTTGAAATAGAAAAAAAATAATTTATTTTGAAAAATAAAAAAATAAGAAATGATTTGGAAACAAGAATTTACGCTCGAAGGTCTGAACGGTTCGAGTGACAATGCGATGGCGCAGTTTGTAGGCATCGAGTTTGTGGAAGCTGGCGAAGATTTTTTGGTAGCCCGAATGCCCGTGACCGAAAAAACGGTACAACCCATGCGAATCCTGCACGGCGGAGCGTCTGTTGTGTTGGCGGAAACGCTGGGAAGCGTTGCGTCTATTTTGTGCTTGG
This sequence comes from Saprospiraceae bacterium, assembly GCA_043778415.1. GTDB lineage: Bacteria > Bacteroidota > Bacteroidia > Chitinophagales > Saprospiraceae > JAYUHK01. Next base: position 12,836 of record JAYWGG010000215.1, on the reverse strand, counting down.
AGGATTTGACCAAACAAACTGCCGTAGGTCTTGAAATAAACGCCAATCACATTCGGTCTGTACGCGAAGGCAGCTATGTGTTGGGTACCGTGCGCCCGCTTCATGTGGGTCGGACGACTCACATTTGGAACATCGAAATCCGAAATCCCGAAGGAAAACTCACTTGCACCAGCCGCATCACAGTCGCCATCGTGCCAAGAAATGTCGGATAAATATTAGTTTTTTTTGTAAAAAATAACTGTTTGATTCCTTTATGCTATGAAAATATTTTGTATTGGGCGCAACTACGCCGACCACGTCAAGGAACTTAAAAACGAGCTGCCCACAGAGCCACTGATTTTTATGAAGCCGCCGACCGCTTTGCTGCTCGACGGAAAACCTTTTTATTATCCAGACTTTACGCAGGATTTGCACCACGAAATCGAAATAGTCCTTCGCATCTCGAAGGCAGGAAAGCACATTGAGCCGCAGTTTGCGCACAAATATTTCGACGCTGTCGCGCTCGGAATTGATTTTACGGCGAGAGATTTGCAAGAAAAGCTCAAAAGTAAGGGCAATCCTTGGGAAATCGCCAAAGGCTTCGATGGCTCGGCAGTGTTAGGAAAATTTTTGCCCCTGTCTGAATTTGAGGACTTGCAAAACATTGATTTTCAACTGACTAAAAATAAAATAACCGTCCAACACGGCAACACGTCCGACCTAATTTTTCATTTCGACGTACTTATTTCGCACATCTCAAAATATTTTACGCTCCAACAAGGCGATGTTATCTACACAGGCACGCCCGCAGGCGTAGGCGCAGTACAAATCGGCGACCGCTTGGAAGGCTTCATCGGCGAAAAACTACTTTTGGAATGTGACATAAAGTGAGAAAATGGAATGAAATAGTGGCTTGCAGCCTTTGCGCTCATTTTTTGCTATCAATCCGCTCTAAATTGGAAGTACAATACAGCGTCGAGAGTTCTGTTGTAGAACAGTTATCTTTTTACGACACTCAAAAACGAGGCAGAATAATTGAAAAAATAAAAGCACACACGCTCTTGCAGGACAAAATACGTGTGTGCTTTGTTGAAATTTAATTATTATTTTGGAAATCGCTTTACCTTAAACTCTCCATTTATAAAATCCATGCGCTCTGGTTTTTTATTTTTTCTGGTATTATTTTTTTCTTTACTATAGGTATTCATCTCAAAAGAAGCACTTAAATAGCCCTCAAGGACGTGATTGACGGTATCAATATTGGTAAAAACTATGTAATTATCTTTATCGGGAGCTGTATTAAGGTCATAGCGAGCTAATGTCGAGCAGCCTCCTTCATCTAATAAATAATAACTTGCTTTAAGTGGTACTATTTTTTGGTCTTTTACCAAAGGAAGAGAAAGCTGACTGAACCAAAGATCTTCCTCCCATATCGTACCTTCTGGCGTTTGTTGCCCCATGCCACTTCTCAAATAAATTTTTTGGTAATTTACGGTACTATTGATTTTTTCGTACCCCCAGCTTGCAGGACCTTCCCATTCTCCAATGCTTTTTATGGCGTGAAGCCTTCCTGATGGAAAAGATGAGTCGCGAGGTGCATATTTGAAATCAGTCAAAACGCTGCTGGCAGTCGCTGACTTTATTGAAGAGATTGCGCTTGCACTTGGTTTTGTTTGAGCTATCAACTGCTCGCGTTGGCAGTTGCTGAAGCAAGCCACGCACATAAAAGACAGAAGAAAAAAGTAATTTTTCATGATAGATTTTTAATAGGTGGATTCAAGTGATAAGCGCAACTACTCGGTCAATTTTTATTTTTTAATAATTAAAAAAATAAAATACAAAAAGCGGTTTTAGGTATTGAGTTGTAAAGATTCGCTAATCAAGTTTGCAAACTAAAATTCAAATATACACGTTTATTTTTATCTGCCAAGTTTTTTTGTAATTATTTTTCAAAAATTAACATAAAAGCCGTTTAAAGTTTCTTTTTCCTATAATAAATTAGTGTTATATAGAAAATCTTAAAAATTCTTACCCAACTTTAACGTTTTGATAAGAAAATACTTTTTTTTGATAGTGCATAAAACCCAAACAATTCTTATTTTTGCACCGATTTTAAATTAAATTATAATTTTCAAAACCATTTTATGCCATATCTCTTTACGTCCGAATCCGTTTCCGAAGGACATCCAGACAAGGTTGCTGACCAAATCAGCGACGCAATTTTAGATGCCATGCTCGTTAGCGACCCTGATTCCCGCGTAGCTTGCGAAACTTTAGTCACGACTGGTCAGGTCGTGGTAGCAGGCGAAGTCACTACCAAATCTTATATAGATATTCAAGAAGTTGTCCGCGAAGCGATTCGCAAAATCGGCTACACCAAGTCCGATTATATGTTCGAAGCCAACTCTTGCGGCATTTTAGTCGCGCTGCATGCCCAATCGCCCGACATTGCGCAGGGCGTAAACGAAAGTGTCGATAAGGAACAAGGCGCAGGCGACCAAGGCATGATGTTCGGCTACGCCACCAACGAAACCGATAGCTATATGCCGCTTCCGCTTGAGCTGTCCCATATTTTGCTCCGCGAACTGGCGGCTATCCGCAAAGAAGGTACGCAAATGACCTATTTGCGACCCGATGCAAAGAGCCAAGTCACCGTCGAATACGACGACAACGACCGCCCGATGGGCATCGAAACCATCGTTATTTCTACCCAACACGACGATTTTGCGGACGAAATCCCGATGCGCAAGCAGATTGAAGGCGATGTACGGACGATTTTATTTCCACGAATCAAAGCACAAATACCCGCCAATATCGCAAAAATGTTCGATGGCGACTTCAAACTTCACGTCAATCCGACTGGAAAATTTGTCATCGGCGGTCCGCACGGCGACACAGGACTCACAGGACGCAAAATTATCGTAGATACTTATGGCGGAAAAGGCGCGCACGGCGGCGGTGCTTTCAGTGGCAAAGACTCGTCCAAAGTGGATAGAAGTGCGGCTTATGCGACTCGACACATTGCAAAAAATTTGGTTGCCGCAGGTTTGGCAGACCAATGTTTGGTACAGGTTGCTTATGCAATCGGCATCGCGCAGCCTGTCGGATTGTACGTCAATACGTATGGTTCTTGCAAAAAAGCAGGATTGAGCGACGGCGCAATCGCTATCAAACTGAACGAACTGTTCGATATGCGACCGGCGGCTATCGTGGAGCGTTTTGGGTTAAAAAATCCAATTTTTTCTGAAACGGCTGCCTACGGTCACATGGGACGGACTCCGGGTGTCAAAACAGTCGGCGACCGCCAAGTGGAAACTTTCACTTGGGAAAAATTAGACCGTGTAGAAGCTGTAAAAGCAGCTTTTGGGTTGTAAATTTTCTAAAATATTCATCCAAAAACGGCTGTATGAGGTACGCTCGTGCAGCCGTTTTTATTTGGTTTGAAAAATATAATTGACTGCCAAACGTTAGTATTGTATCTAAAATTTTATAACACATTAAATAATGACTTCTTCGATGAAAAAAATATTTTTACTTGGCGTATTTGTATTTGCTGCCAATACTATTTCGGTTTTCGCGCAAAGTAAGGTTAATTGGATGAGCATTGAAACTGCAATGCAGAAGAACAAGACCGAGAAGCGCAAGATTTTTGTAGATGTATTCACGGAGTGGTGCGGCTGGTGCAAGCGCATGGATGCGGCGACTTTTCAGCAGCCCGAAATCGCAGCTTACCTCAACGCCAACTACTATCCAGTGAAGCTCGATGCCGAGCAACGGGCGGAAATTATTTTTAAAGACAAAAAATATCAATACGTTGCGCAGGGCAATCGTGGCTACCACGCATTCGCCGCCGAGCTGCTCAAAGGTCAAATGAGCTATCCGACAGTCGTATTTATGGACGAGGAGTTGAACGTGATTCAGCCGCTTCCGGGCTATCAAGCACCGACTGATTTCGAGCCGATTATGAAGTATTTTGGGGGTAATTTTTATAAAAGTATGCCTTGGCAAAAATATCAAGAAGGTTATAAAAAATAATTTTTTTCAATATTTTATATCGAAAAAAAATATTTTTACGGAATTGTTTATGGTTCTATGGTATTTTGCTAACTGCTTTGTAATTACTTGCGCAACTAAAAACTAATCATTAGAAACTAAAAACTATTCAATGGATTTTACCACATTTTTATTGCTGTTTGTTGCCAATTTAGCGTTTGCCCAACCCGATTATGGACGATTGGACGCGCTGCTCGCCAACCATGTGACGGCGACTGGAAAAGTCAATTATAAGGCACTAAAAACTACCTCTCGCGCTGAATTAGACGCAGTCGCAGCGGATTTGACTGCTCGACCCGTAGAAAAAAACTCGACTAAAAACGAGCAGCTTGCGTACTGGATAAATATTTATAACGTGTTCACTATCAAACTTTTGACGGATAATTATCCGATTTCGAGCATCACGAAGTTGGATAAGGGAAAGCCTTGGGACGTGAAGCGAATCAAGATTGGAGCGCAAACTTATTCGCTCAATCAAATCGAAAACGAGATTATACGCCCAACTTTTAAAGATGCTCGAGTTCATTTCGCGCTCAACTGCGGTGCGAAATCCTGTCCGCCACTCTGGAACAAGGCTTTTACGGCATCAAATGTAACGGAGATTTTGGAGGAGCGGACGAAAAAATTTGTCCAGTCCAAGAGCAACCAGATTGCTAAAAATAGTTTGAAAATTTCTAAAATTTTTGACTGGTACAAAGCCGATTTTGGTGACGCTCCGCAATTTTTATCAAAATATTCGGGTCAAAAAATTGAAAAAAACGCCAAAATTGAGTACCAAGACTACGATTGGAGTTTGAATGAATAAAAAGTAAAAGAAAATTTGTAGCCAAAAAAAATTCCCTCATCAGAGTCATCTGAAAGAGGGATTTTTTTTAGCGATTATATCGCTCAATCATAGGATTATAAAACTCGAAAGCCTCCGAGTGCAATATGTCAGAATATAAAATGTTCTTACCAAAGACGGGCAAGATAAAAATAGTAAAAAAAAAGTTCCTCCACCCAAAAAACACGACACACTGATAGGTGGAGGAACACTAATTGGATTACAACTTGAATGTTCGGAGTAAGTCGTTTTATTCGCTGAATATTATACATAGACAGGAAAATATAATTGCAAAAAAGTACAATTCAAACAAAATATCTTCCGTTTCGGGAAGCAGGAATCGGGAAAGGCATCACGCACCATTGGGGACATGGCGGCATTGAATAATAGAGTGGATTTAAAGAAAACGCAACAAACTCAACAATACGACTTGCTTGCTGCGACAAAGGTAATATATAAAACTATTTCTACAAATATTTTTACACTTTTTTTTCGAGTTGAAATATAATTGTAGCACTTTCAAACCAAGCTATCGCCGACGTTTGAAAGTGCTGGCTGAATTTATTAGAAAAATTATTTTAACAATTTTTTAACTTTTTATTTTCCGCCTTCTGGTTTGTCTTCTGTGGGTACTGGCGCGCAAAGAAGCGGCAGCAAGCTATCAACCCAGGTGACTGCCAAAGTTTCTTTTACCCGCGTTAGGTCGGAGCAAGCCTCCGCTTTTTTACCTTGATTCATATAAATATTTCCTCTCAAATACAAATATTCACAGTTATTGGGTTGCAAGCGGATAGCGTCGGATATTTTTGACAAAGACTCGTCTAATTTTTGTTCGTTGTAAAGGTTAGTTGCATCGTCAGCAAATTTGACAGATTTTTCAAAATTTGATAGATTTGTGACACAGCCTCCGCTCTTTGGTCTGAACGAAATACGCAACGGAAACGAAGAATTTACAGCTTTTCCTTTGTAGGTTGCTGCCGTCCATTTGCCTGCCGAACCCATCGCAGTTCTGATGGCTTCGAACTGAAAATCCATACCCAAGCTGTTAAAATCGAAAGTTTCTAATATTTCGACTTCGCCCGTGCGGCGCACCATTATCGTAGCCTGAATCACTCCTGCTTGGCAGCTGTCTTTGTATTCTTCTGGAAAATTAGTGTTTTCTGTGACATACTTAATCAAGCCTTCATCGCCGCCTTGAAAGGTCAAAGGCGTATCGAACTGTGTCCAAATGGTGTCATTTTGCTCCGTAATCACGAATGCCTGCGGCTCCTCGAGCTTGAATTTGACGGGCATTGTCATCGCAACCCGCACTGTTTCGCCCTTTATTTTGCCTGGAGTCCACTTATAATCCACTTCGTTCATCGAGGTAAGGACTCGGAGAGCCTCTTCTCCGCAGCCAGCACCCGGGTTTTTGGCGATAGTGGCTTCGCCAATCGAGCCGTCCCGCTCTACGACAAATCGTATAACTGCCTGACCCTCAACCCCTTTCTCGCGCGCTTCGTCCGGATATTGGATACTGCGATACATATAGTCCAACAGATACTGTTGGGTGCAGCTGTCTTTTTGCATATTAGTACCGCCAATTTCTTCGCAACCCGGAAATTTTGGCATTTGCTCTACAATGGTGTAGATTTTCATGGTATCAATTTTTGCATCTTGGGCAAATATAGAAGTCACAAAAAATAAAATAAAAAATAAATAAGCGATTAATTTTTTCATAATGTTTGTTCTGTAATAAAAATAATTTCGTAAAAATACGACTTTGTACTTAAACGTCGTGCATTAGAAATAGATATTTTTAATTGTAATAAAATAATGGATAAGGAACGCGTCTAAAATAAACTACTTATTTTTTCTGCTAAATTACAACCAATCACTGCGTTATTTTTTCGTTTCAACGCCCTGCGTTGCGCCTCAAAAATGCCTTGTTATTGTTTGAATTGATTGGAAAAATTGAGTACTTTATTTTTTCTTCATTCCTAAAGATTAATATATTTTAAAAAAAATTAGCATTCAAAAATAACTCAATATTTATATTGGAATACTTTCGTATCTCCAATATTTTTGATGGTAACAATGTATAAATTGTCAAATTTTTGTGCAGGGATTTCAGTATAATTTTTAGTTCCTGAAAGATAGTTGAGCAAATCGGGGACAGTACTGGAATGACCGACGACGAGCAGAAAATGACCTTTTTCTGTCCGTAAGATTTCGTTCATCACCATCGTCTGGCGGTCTGGCGCGTAAGTTTCAATCGGAATACCGCCTTGCATATTTCGTGCGGGGTCAGCAGTAGCGATAGTTCTTAAAGTATTGGTAGTCAGTGTTTTAGATAATTTTATTGGTCGTAAAAGTTCTCCTAAACGCACGGCTCTTGCAGTTCCTACTTGACTCAAATCGGGATTGGAATTTCCGTTTTCGATTAACTTTTCGGCGTGGCGCACCACAAAAAGCGTCACGACATCGGGTTGCCCAAAGTCAGGGATTTTTTCTATTCCGCCGACTTCATTTTTCACATTTCCGTCGCTCGAGATAGCCGATATTTTGTAGATAGTTGAGTTTTTTGTGGCACAGTTGGCACACAAAAAACAAATGATTAGTAATTTAGAAAATAAAAGACTATTTTTTGTCACTTTTTTTAATTTTTGGTGCTTTGACAGGTACCGAATAAAGCGTACAAATCGGACATTTTTCAACATTGTGGCTGCGCGCTGGACAATATTCTCTGCCGAAAAAAATAATTTGCAGATGCAATTTATTCCAAAGACTTTCTGGAAAAATTCTTTTTAAATCTACTTCTGTGACAGTCACATTTTTGCCCGAACTCAATCCCCAACGGGTTGCCAAGCGAAAAATATGCGTATCCACTGGAAATGCAGGAAAACCAAATGATTGTGACATAACAACAGACGCAGTTTTGTGTCCAACGCCCGGAAGTTTTTCTAATTCTTCAAAGCTCGGCGGCACTTCTCCAGCGAATTTTTCAATCAAAATATGGGATAAATCATAAATTGCTTGCGATTTTTTGGGCGATAATCCGCAGGGACGGATAATTGCTCGGATTTCTGCGACCGATTTTTTGACCATATCGAAGGGATTATCCGCATTTTCAAACAAAAATGGTGTCACTTTATTCACTCTTTCGTCCGTACATTGCGCAGAAAGCAGCACTGCTACGAGCAATGTATATGGATTTTTGTGGTCGAGCGGAATCAACGTTTCGGGATAAAGTTGCTCTAATATCTCAACAATATGGTTCGCTTTTTGCCGCATATTGGGAGAAACACGCCTTGCTTTTGGAGCTATTTTTTTATCTTTTTCCATATCATAATTATTTGTGAGTAGTTATAAGTTTTTAATTTTGAGTTATCATAAACTATTGAAAATCAACGAATTATGTCGAATATTAAATGTCATCTATTTAAGTGTAAGAACTTAAATGTATTAGTTGTAGAATATTAATCCAATTTTTGTAAAAAATTAATCACATCAATTCCGTCGGGATAGTCCGCCAAAGTAGGTTTTTGTGTCTTGCCGAAATCCATAGTCGAAAAATCCTCCAACGCATTTTTTGAAACTACGCATTGTATCTCGTGGCGCACAGAATTTAATTTTTTACTCAATTCAACCATGTCACTGTAATACTCAAAATTCAAATTTGCGATTCGAGAGTTCAAGCTCTCATTTTCGGTCATCAAGATACAGCCGTTGGCTTCGTATTTTGTCCGATTCAGAATATACAAAGCATAGTTGTAATCAAAATTATTTTTATATTTAGAGTTGAGTATCAAGGAGTTAAACTCATGCAATGCCTCCAAAAGTGGCTGAAAATCATAGCCTTTGGGAAGATAAATCTTCGATACGTTGCGGCAACCCAAGCCGAAATATTGAAAAATGTCAGCTCCTAATCGAGCAAATTCCTCTTCGGTTTCGCTGCCGTCCAATATAGCTACGCTGTTTCGATTTTTTCTAATAATATTTGGATATTTTCCAAAATAGGACTCAAAATATCGAGCTGTATTGTTGCTTCCAGTAGCGATGACTGCATCAAAATCTTTGAGAATATCTACAAATTCTATGTATTTTGTGACATTTGGATTCCAAGTTTGCATCATTTTTACTAGATGCGGAAACATAAATTTATCTTTGTCGGAGAGTTTTATTTGGGCTCGGTGTCCAGTCACAAACACGCAAAGCCAGTCCTGAAGACCTACCAACGGGATATTTCCAGCCATCACCAAGCCGACGGTTTTAGGATTTTTGGGTTCAGAAATCTGATAACTTTCGAGCCAATTTGTCAGCTTATTTTCGTCCAAAAATTGATTGGCGATAGATTGTAAAGCTGACTTTTGGTTTTCTATGCTGAACCACGCGTTGTGAAACTCGGATTGTTTCATAACTGCGTATAAAAATTCGTCGTCTATTTTGTTCAAATATTTGCCTAATTGTGACAAAATATTTATTCTTTCACGAATATTCATTTTTTTTAATTTTATTCTCTTAATTGTAGTTTGACACCGAAGCGAAAAGTTTCCTCAAATTGTGGCTGGCGATATGTTTGGTAATAAGTGCCTTTCAGAAAATATTGGCTGCAACCTTCCCACTTGAAAAAAAATCTCCAGTTCTGAATTTTGGCACTCAAGAAAACATCGGTGGCTGGATAAAACATAATTGCCCTTTTATTTTGGAGGTAAAATTGTCCTACCAGAGGCTGATAAGCATCTGCAAAATAGGTGCTGTTGAGGCGTGCGTCTATGCCAAAACGCAGCAGCATAGCGCGTTTAAAGAGTCGCCGCTCGATATAAAGACTGTGCTTGCTCCATATTTCGGGCAATCGAAGCACTTGTTTTTGGGTATTAGTTTGGAACGCAATTATATTATCGAGGTGAAGTACTCCTAATTTAAAATCTTGTTTGAGCAGTAATTGGGCGATGCTAATGGGCGTGCCAGACTGCCGAGCATACGCAATGGTGTCGTAATAAATAAAATTATTGAGTAAATGATACTGTCCAGAAATAGAAAATCGAAGTCTTGGAATATCAAAAGTAGCCATTAAATTGGTCTGAATAGTTCGGTCGAAATCGTTATTCCATATTTTTTGTTCTGTCACAAAAATAGTATTTTGTATCAAAGATGGCGCATATCGTTGGTGCATTAATTGAAGCAATAAAAAGCCTATTTTGGGGTAAGTGAACTGCAAATTTCCGCGCGTAGAGTAGTCGGTAGCGTTTGCGCCCAAGAGCTGATAATTGGCTTCTGCGTCGAATTTAAAGAACGGATTGGGCGCAAAATTCCATTTGGCAAAAAGCGAAAAATTTTGTCGAGTTTCGGTGTTTGGTTCTTGCAGAATCCGAAAATAACGGTGTCGTATTCCGACTTCTAAAATGTCGTTTATGCTGGTGTTTTGGCTATCTTTTTGCGTTAATTTATAAGTACTGACGGCGAAGGAATTTTCTACACTTTTCAAGCCTATAAAATGCCGCAATCCTCTATCGTCCGCTCGAAAATTTTGATAAAAATTGGTGTCTGGCAGCGTATTGCTGAACTTATAACTACCCTCCGAATAAGACAAAAAATGGGTCAAAGTATAATTTCGTTGAGTCGCAGAAATCGAGTCCGTTTGAGTTTTTAGCTGATAAGAATGGCGCAAAGAAATTTCTTTTTTTGCGTGCCGTGTGACAGCCAGAGAATTTCTAATCTGCACGGGAACGGAAATTGGTGTAGTAAAAAGACCGCCGCCTACCAGAGTATCCACTGCAACTCCGCCGTTATCTATTTGCTGTGTCACATTATTCGAGAAAATAATAAAAGATGTGTAGCGATTATTAGCCGTGTGATACCACAAACCGACGTTCATCGCAGTGTTGAATGTCCTTTGATTTTGATATTGCCCTGCCTGATTGATGCGAAAAAAATCCATCGAAATATTAATATTATTGGCAAAATTGCGGGCTAATTTGGCAGCAAAATTTGAAAGACTTTTCGAGTTTCCTTGCGAATAATAGGCTTCTGAAAACGCTTTGTCTAAATTATAAAATGGTAAATCTGTGACATTCTTTTTATAGACATCGAACTGATGAAAACCTACGTCAAACCCATCGCGCTCGACGGGCTGCCAGACCAAAGGGCGAGCCGCAGAACCCAAGTTGCCGAGATGTCCAAAATCAAAATCGCACTTCCGCGTAGGGTCGTATTGGTGAAAATAATCGTTTAAAAGAGTGTCACGAAACGGTAGAAGTTGGTTGGGACGGTCAGAAAAAAAATAAGAAACTTCGCTCGTATCTATTTCTTCCTCCAACAATGGATTGTCTATGCTGGTACTTGATGTCGAGGCAGTCCCAGAGCCAACGCCGGGCGGCGGACCTTGTGCTTTCAGGAGGCTCAAGCAACAAAAATTAAAAATAATGAGGTATAAAATATTGTTTTTCAACTGCACGCGACTTGTTTTTGCCAAAAATCAGACTGCAAAGCTAATAATTTTTGTGGTTATTATTATTTGAACTAACTTTGGGTATTATTTTTCCCTAATTCTGGGTTTTTTATTTTCTTTAAATATTATTAGTTTATGTTTCATAATTGGCTAAAACCTGTTACGTCCGAAGATTTTGATTATATACAATACACTGATTATCAGATTGGTAGCCACATTTTTGCACAAAACGCAGCATTGCTCGAAGAGCGTCAGGTTGTTTTGATTGGTGTCGGTGCTGAAAGTGCCAACCACGTCCGCCGTGCTTTGTATCGTCTTGCAATTCCTTCTAAAAAATTAAATTTTGCTGACTTGGGCAATGTGCGAAATGAAAATCCTGATTTTGTTATCCAGCTGCTCAAAGAACTATTAAACGGAAAACTATATCCGATTATTATTGGGAACATGACTACCTATATGGCGACGCAATATCAGGCGCATTTGCAGCTAAAATCGAATACCGATTGGGCAATTATTGACGAGCGGATTCGTTTTTCGATGGATTTGAATGATGCCGACGAGGAACTCAGCGTGTTGAATATTGTGGCTCCAGGCAGCAGCCTCAACGTGTTGGGTTATCAGAATTATTTTACTTCGCCGACCGTCCTCGAGTGCTTTGAAAACCAGAGTTTTGAGGCGATTCGGATAGGAAAAATTCGGGAAAATATTGAGTTGGCGGAACCCATTTTGCGCGATGCGAACTTGTTGAGCGTGCATCTTTCCGCCATGCGTTTTTCGGAAGCATCGGCGGTTTTGCACGCCTCTCCGAGTGGTTTTTTGACGGAAGAAATCTGCCAATTATGCCGATATGCGGGCATGAGCGACCGTGTGCAGTCGGCTGGTTTTTACGGTTATTTGCACGAATTTGACCGTCAGGGACAGTCATCGCAGGTGGTGGCGCAGATGATTTGGTACTTTTTGGACGGTTTTGCGAACCGCAAGGGCGATTTTCCTATTTCCAATCTCGGTCTGATGGAATTTTTGGTCCATGTAGAAGATTATAACCACACGTTGAGGTTCTGGAAAAGTACCAAGTCGGGTCGCTGGTGGTTCGAGATTACGGTCGAGGGAAGCGACTTGCCACGATTTATTTCTTGCACCTATGGCGACTATCAGGTAGCTTTGCAGGGCGAACTTCCAGAAAGGTTGTTCAAAGCGTGGAAAAAATATGGATAAATAACAAATAAATTGTTTTAAATATTTTTTGTAATTATTATTTTACTGTGTCACAAAGAACTTAAAATAATTATTTATTTTAAGTTCTTACACTTAAATAGATGACATTTAATATTCGACATAATTTGTTGATTTTCAATAGTTTATGATGACTAAAAATTAAAAACTAAAAACTATCTCACGTTACGCAAAAAAATTTCTTATTGAAAATTTCAAATAGTATTTTACTCAAAGTTACTGTATTTTCAGACGTGCCTTGTAGAAATTCAAGTTTTTGCAAAAATATCGTCTGGCGAAGCGAAAACTGTTTGAAGTCTGGCGGAGCCGACGAGTATT
>JAYWGG010000214.1:0-18890 GCA_043778415.1 Saprospiraceae bacterium | reverse complement strand
TCGGTACAGAAAAGGTATTCCTGTTGGTCACAGTTTGGTTGATTTTGACAAAATTAGTGTCGAAATTAGCCAAGATGAAATCGCAGCAGGCATCTGGGGATACTCGGAGTTCGAGGTCGAAGCTGGCACATTTATTAACCAAAAAAAACTGCCTTTCAACGACTGGAACCACTTCAACGGTATGCCTTTTTTGTACGGAAATCGCCGTTATTTGAGCTCCTTTCTGTTAATGAACAACTACCAATACAGCACAAAAGCAGCCTATGGATTGGCGCATTGGCAGCATCATTTTCAAGGATATTTTTTAGATAAAATCCCGATAATCAACCGTTTAGGGTGGAAAGAAGTGATAGGTGCTTCTACGTTGCAGACTGGCGAACGCAAAAATTACACGGAGCTCAATGTAGGTTTAGAGAACATCGGTTTTGGTGTTTTTCGCTTGCTCCGAGTAGATTTTATGTATAGTTTGGAAAACGGCAAAGCCAGCCGAAAAGGTCTTGTATTTACCCTGAATTTATAGTAAAAAAAGCGAAAGGTTCGGCAAGTCAAATGACTTACCGAACCTTTCGCTTTTTTTACTGTAGTATTTTTACTATGTCACGCACCCAAATAATTTCGCAATAATTTACTTTTAGACGTAGAGCGAAGTTTACTTATCGCTTTGTCTTTAATCTGCCGCACCCGCTCGCGCGTCAGCCCAAATTTATCGCCAATATCTTCGAGCGACATCGGATGTTCGCAGCCGATACCGAAATATAATTTTATTACATCGCATTGACGCTCGGTCAGCGTACTCAAAGAACGCTCTATTTCGCGGCGCAGGGACTCCAAATATTCCAGATTTTCGTCCGTCCGAGGGGTCGTAGAGTTTTCCAAAACGTCCAACAACGAATTATCTTCGCCTTCTACAAACGGCGCGTCCATCGAAACGTGGCGCGCAGCTACGCCGAGTGTAGTTTCGACCTCCTCCGTCGGAATATCCAACAGCTCCGCCAACTCCTCCGCCGACGGCTCGCGCTCAAACTCTTGCTCCAACTCCGAAAATGCTTTATTAATTTTGTTGAGCGAACCCACTTTGTTGAGCGGCAAGCGGACGATGCGACTTTGCTCCGCCAAAGCCTGCAAAATAGACTGGCGAATCCACCAAACGGCGTACGAAATAAATTTGAAACCACGAGTTTCGTCAAAGCGTTGCGCTGCTTTTATCAGACCCAAATTGCCTTCATTAATCAAATCCGACAAGGAAAGTCCTTGATTTTGATATTGTTTGGCGACCGAAACCACAAAACGCAAATTGGCTTTCGTGAGTCGCTCGAGTGCCGCTTGGTCGCCCGCTTTGATGCGTTTTGCCAAATCCACTTCCTCCTCGGGAGTCAATAAATCTACTTTTCCTATTTCCTGCAAATACTTCTCCAACGACTGACTTTCTCGGTTCGTGATGGATTTCGTAATTTTTAATTGTCTCATGTAAAGCCTGAATTTTATTAATTTTTTAGTCTAAATAGCAAATTAGGAACGAAGAAAAAATAAAGCACTCAATTTTTTCCAATCAATTCAAACAATAACAAGGCATTTTTGAGGCGCAACGCAAGGCGTTGTAACGAAAAAATAACGCAGTGATTGATTGTAATTTAGTAGAAAAAATAAGTAGTTTATTTTAGACACGTTCTTTACGCTCGAAAAAGAAAAAAATCTTTTTCAGAAGCGCAAAAGAATGTGACAAAACTTAAACAGTAAGATTGTCGTCATTCCGAAAAAATAGTAGTGAATTTTACGTTTGATTAAGGAAAATATGTTTCGGTTGGATAATGTTCATCGTTGATACGTTTAATACTTCAAATTGTTTCTCAAAACATTGAAAAATAGTAAAAATAAATTAATTTTGTTCAAAATTAGTTCTCACGCCTCATCAAAAGAGTAATCTGAAGGAATTTATTTTATAATTTTCTCCCAACAGACTATTTTTTTATCTAAACCAATTTTTTTTGTGAATATACTGACTGTCAAGGATTTAAACATTCGTTTCAACACTTCCAGCACCATTTTGGAAGCGGTAAAAGGTGTGAATTTTGAGCTTTCTATCGGCGAAACCGTCGGGATAGTCGGAGAGTCTGGCTCTGGCAAGTCTGTCACATCTTTGGCATTATTGCGATTATTGCCTGCTGCGCCCAAATGCACTTTGAGCGGTGAAATATTGCTGAAAACACAGAGCGGAAAGTCCGTTAATTTGTTGCAAATCCCTGAAAGACAGATGGTTGCGATTCGAGGAAAAGAAATTGCGATGATTTTTCAGGAGCCGATGACTTCACTCAATCCAGTTTTGACTTGTGGCTTTCAGGTCGCAGAAGCGATTCGAGCGCATGAAAAATCGAATGCTGAAGACGCAAAAAAAAGAGCCATTTATTTGTTTGAACGCGTCCAACTGCCTGATACTGAACGGATTTGGCGGTCGTATCCACACCAACTGTCGGGCGGACAACAGCAACGAGTGATGATTGCGATGGCTTTGTCGTGCCGCCCGTCCATTCTTATTGCCGACGAACCGACGACTGCGTTAGATGTCACAGTTCAGCAAAATATTTTAAAATTATTAAAAGAATTGCAGCAAGAATTTCAGATGGCGATGATTTTTATCAGCCACGATTTGAGTGTAATTCGAGAAGTCGCCGACAAAATATTGGTGATGAAAAAAGGCGTAGTCGTCGAAAGCGGCTCGGCAGCAGCTATTTTTCACTCGCCACAGCACCCCTACACACGCGGTTTGCTGGCGTGCCGCCCTTCGCTCGCCTACAAACTTCGCCGACTACCAACGATAGAAATTTTTGAAAGTAGCTCTACTCAAAGTACTGACAATCAATTATTTAGTAAAATTATTGCGGAGCAAAAAATAACCGCAGCCGATATTGAGCAACGAATTTCGGAACTGTCTGAACGCAAAAATTTGGTAGAAGTGAAGAATTTGAGTGTTCGCTTTGCGGCAGAAAAAAACTGGTTCGGAAAAACGACTCGCTTCACACAAGCGGTTGATGACGTGAGTTTTGTGGTCAAAAAAGGCGAAACTTTGGGCTTGGTAGGCGAATCTGGTTGCGGAAAAACAACTCTTTCTCGGGCTTTGTTGCGGCTAATCCCGTCAGACGAGGGACAGATTTTTTTTGAAGAAACAGACATTTTTCAACTCAATCAACCTCAAATGCGCCGACAGCGACGCGAAATGCAGATTATTTTTCAAGACCCTTTTTCTTCCCTCAATCCTAAAATCCGCATCGGCGACGCTATCACAGAGCCACTCGAAGTGCATAAAATATACGATAATCAAGCACAAAGAAAGGAAGCTGTGATGGAACTTTTGGAAACGGTCGGGCTTTCTACGGAGCATTTTTACCGCTATCCGCACGAGTTCAGTGGCGGACAACGACAGCGTGTAGGCATCGCAAGGGCGTTGGCGTTGCGTCCAAAATTTTTAATTTGCGACGAGTCCGTTTCCGCTTTGGACGTTTCGGTGCAAGCGCAAGTGCTGAATTTACTGACCGAATTAAGAGAAAAATTAGGATTGACCTATATTTTTATTTCTCACGACCTCGCCGTAGTGAAGCAAATGAGCGACCGAATTATGGTCATGCAACACGGAAAAGTCGTAGAAACAGCCACCGCAACGGAACTTTATGACGCACCCAAAACAGACTACGCAAAACGCTTGATAGCAGCTATTCCGTCACTTTGAAGTAAAAAATTGCAACTAATTGATTATCAATTACTTCCGCAACTAAAAACTAAAAATTCATCACTAAAAACTACTTATCTGTATTCGTTTCTCTCACAATATAAAGCGGACGGTCTTTAATATTGGTATTCATGCGGCTCAAATATTCGCCGATAATCCCAATCGCTATCATTTGGACTCCGCCGATAAACAATACCGAAACCAAGATGGAAGCCCAACCTTGCACATAATCGTGCGAAAAAAGCCGCGCGTACAACACATAAAGCGTGACCAAAAAAGCTACAAAAGAAACCAAAATACCAAAATAAGTGACAATTTTTAGCGGCAAATCCGAAAAAGCCGTGATGCCGTCCAACGCAAAACGCAGCATTTTGCGAAGGGTGTAGCCAGTTTCGCCAGCGTTTCGCTCTTGTCGCTCGTACTCGATATAAGTTTGTCGGAAGCCAATCCACGCAATTTGACCGCGCAAATATTTATTTTTTTCGGGCATTTGCTTCAAAACATCTACGATTTTGCGGTGCATTATCCGAAAATCTCCCGTGTCCACGGGGATGGCGACGGACGTGATGCGAGCCAAAATTCGGTAAAAAGCCTTCGCCGTCCAAAGTTTGAACTTGCTCTCTCCCACCCTTTTTTTGCGCCGCGCGTACACGACTTCGTAGCCCTCTTGCATCTTGGCGTACAGCTCCGCAATCAGCTCGGGCGGGTCTTGAAGGTCGGCATCAATGATGACCACCGCCTCCCCTATCGCTGCGTCCAAACCCGCGCTGACCGCCACTTGATGACCAAAATTTCGGCTAAAATCAATATATTTTACCTCCGAAAATTGCGTCGCCAAACTTTTTATCAGCCCAATAGACGCGTCTTTGCTGCCGTCGTTGATAAAAATAAGTTCATAACTCACGCCCATAGTGCGCATCACTTCGCTCAAACGGGTATGTATCAACAAAATATTGAGTTCTTCGTTGAAAACAGGAACAATTACGGAAATATTAGTCATTTTATTCATAAAAAATTTGGCACAAAGTAAAGAATATTACACAAATATCCGACACTTTTATTTATCTTTGTTGGAATAAAAATGAGAAAAATGAATATTTTTTGTATTAAAATAAACCTGTGGATATTGGTTTTTTCTACTATTTCGTGGCAATGCAATTCAGATGTTGCACAAAAAAAAGAAACTCGCACAGAGGAGCGCGCCGCCGAAGCCAAGCAAAAACCTACTAAAAAAACGATTTTATTTTTTGGGAATAGCCTAACAGCAGCTTACGGCTTGTCGCCGACGCAGGGTTTTGTGTCGCTCATTCAGCACCGTTTGGATTCGTTGGAACTGCCGTATCGCTGCGTAAATGCGGGTTTGAGTGGCGAAACAACGGCGGGCGGCTTGGGAAGAATCGATTGGGTACTGAACCAGCACATTGATATTTTTGTGTTGGAACTCGGCGGCAACGACGCGCTGCGCGGCATCAATCCCGACGACAGCCACCAAAATTTGCAAAAAATAATAGCCAAAGTGAAAGAAAAATATCCCGCCGCCAAAATAATTTTGGCAGGCATGGAAGCACCGCCCAACATGGGCGCAGCGTTTACAAAAAAGTTTCGCGAAAATTATAGCCAATTAGCAAAAGAAAATTCGGTGGCTTTGATTCCTTTTTTGCTCGAAAACGTAGGCGGCATCCGCAGCCTCAACCAAGCCGACGGCATTCACCCCAACATAGAAGGCAACCTCATCGTGACAGAAACTGTCTGGAAAACACTCAAAAATTCGTTGTAACATCTGATAAAATTTAGACCGAAAATGCCAAACTATCCATCTGCTCCAAACCAAAATAAATACAATTTGAGTCGCTATGTTGTGATTGGAGCAATATTTTGTTTAGTTGTTTTTATTATTTACAAATTTAGTACTGTCGTTATCTATGTTTTGATAGCATGGATAGTATCTATGTTGGGGCAGCCTCTGATGCTTTTTTTTCAAAAATATCTCCGCGTCGGACGTTTTTACGCTGGTTCGTCGCTCTGCGCCGCGCTCACTATCCTGTGTTTTTTTATTATTTTTGGGTCGCTGGGCTTCATCTTTATTCCGCCCATCGTGGAGCAAGCCTACAACCTTTCGCAGTTGGATTTTCAGGCACTTGCCAAGACACTCGAGCCGCCGCTCGCCATACTCAACAAGCGACTCGGAGCGATGGGCGTGTTAGAACCCGGCAAATCTATCGTTACCCAACTCCAGCCGATAGTCGTCGGTTGGCTGAAAACTACAAAAATCAGTGATTTATTAACCTCTTTTTTTTCGACCGCCACGGGACTTCTCGCCACTTTGACTTCTGTGGTTTTTATTTCTTTCTTTTTTTTGCGGGAGCAAAATATGTTCAGCGACTTCATGCGCACGCTCGTCCCCGTAAGGTTCGAAACGCATATCAAAAGTGCCATCAAAGACACCAGTTTGATGCTGACTCGCTACTTTCGGGGCATCACGATACAAATTTTTGCCTTTGCGGGCGTAGTCAGCATCGGATTGAGTATTTTTAGTGTCGAAAATGCGCTTCTGATAGGATTCTTTGGTGCTTTGATGAATTTAGTTCCTTATCTCGGTCCTATCATTGGAGCTGTTTTTGGTGTAGCCATCACTATTTCGTCGCATCTTCAGTTGGATTTTTATACCCAAATCCTACCGCTTTGCATCAAAGTAGTAGGTGTTTTTGGAGTCGCACAATTTTTGGACGGCTTCGTAATGCAGCCGCTGATTATGTCCAACAGCGTAGCCGCGCACCCGCTCGAAATATTTCTCGTCATCCTCATCGGCGCACAGATTTACGGCGTAGGCGGCATGATACTCGCTATCCCGACCTATACGGTCGTCCGCGTAGTCGCCAAAGCCTTCCTCAGCGAGTGGCGAATCGTCCAAAAATTGACCGATAACTTGGACGACTTGACGGACGGCAAATGATAGTTTTTCTGTATTTAAGTAGTTATAAGTTTTTAGTTTTTAATTTTGAGTCATCATAAACTATTGAAAATCAACGAATTATGTCGAATATTAAATGTCATCTATTTAAGTGTAAGTACTTATATCTTTTGCCAACAACCGAAATAATTGTTAAATAATTTTATTGTTTTAATTTTTTATTGCTATTTTTGACAAGTTTTTAACCGCTTTATACTCTATTCATGAAAAAACTACTACTGCTATCAATCTTTACCTTTCTGACAATTCGTATTTTTGCGCAAGCTCCGCCAAATGACGAATGTGCGACTGCCATTGATTTTGGAACTGCTCCCAACTGTTCGATGACTAATTTTTATACGAATGTGAGCGCGACAGCGAGCAACATTGATCCCGATTTTAACCTACCACTTTGTTTTCAGGGCGGCAATACCAATCGCGATGTTTGGTTCAGATTCATAGCGTCCGATACTATTTTAGATTACTCCATTTTGCTAACGGGCGCACAGAATGGCGCACAACCCAGTATTCGCAACCCTCAAATGGCAATTTATCGCGGCGATTGCGCTTTTGGCGAATTGCAAGAACTCGCCTGCGGCAGTGCCAATGCGGGCGAAACAAAATTAGAAGTCAAGGTAAACGGACTCACGCCGGGCGAAATGTACTTCATTCGCATCAATGATTGGTCGGCTTCTGCCACGCCCAATGCTGGCTCTTTTATGCTGTGTGTGAAAGAAAAAGACCCTGTTTCTACCATCGACCAAGGCGGCTCTACAGCTTGCGAAGGAGAACTTTACGACTCTGGCGGACCCAGCAACGATTATAGCAACGGCGAAAATTTTGTTTACAAAATATGCCCGCCGACTTCTACGAAATGTATCACTTTTGAGTTGGACTATTACAACATCGAAGGCGGACAGTTCGGCGTGGGAGGCGATCAACTGACTTTTTATGCTGGAGCTGACACAACCGCAGCAGAAATACAAACAATCAACGGAGGCTTTTCGACTCCCAATGCGGGCGGCGTTTGTCTGAAAGTGAAATCAAATAGCACCTGTCTGACTATCAAGTTCAAGTCCGACGATACGGGTGTTTTTGAGGGCTTCAAGGGGCATTGGAAGTGCAGTGCAGATGAGTGTCCGATAGAAACACCAATAAGTGTCATCAACGAAAATGTGACCAAGCAGCAAATTATCAACAGTATTTCGCCCAACGCTACGACCGTCACGATAGATACGATTATTTGCCCATCGGGCGCTTTTGGAACTTTTGTTGCGACCGACGACTCCAATCTGGGACTCAAAAAAGGCTTGGTTTTTGCCTCCGGCAATGCCCAAAACGCCGTCGGTCCAAATCTGCTCAATAACGTAACGACCACCTACCAAGCTCCCGGCGACTCGGATTTGGATTATCTCGCAGGCGGCGGCATCACCGATAAATCCAACGACGCGTGCGTGGTGGAGTTAGATGTTTTTGCGGGAACTGATTTATTGACTTTTGAATATGTCTTCGGCTCGGACGAATATCCAGAGTTTGTAAACAGTGGTTTCAACGATATATTTGCCTTTCTAATCTCGGGTCCGGGCATCGTGGGCGACCCTAATATTGGCAACCAAAAAAATATTGCCGTCCTAAACAATGGCTCGCCAGTAGAAATCAACAACGTCAGTAACTTGCAAAATTGGCAGTTTTATCGGGACAATCAAGGCGGCGAAAGCGTCGAGTACGACGGGCTAACTTCCGACTCTTTGGGCATCAAAAAAAGCCTCACCGCTCGCGCCAAAGTCACTCCGTGCAAAACCTACCACCTCAAATTGGCGGTAGCCGATAGAGGCGATTTTTCTTACGACTCGGGAGTATTCATCTCCGAAATAAAAAGCGCAGGTCCATCGCTCAACGTCAAATTCGCTTCGGGAATTGATTATTTTCTCGAAAATTGCGGCAGCACAGGCGACCAAATTGTTATCAAACTTGGGCAGGCTCTCACCGACACCCTCCGATACACGGTGCAAATCGGCGGCACAGCTACGCTCGGCACCGACTATACACTCAATATTCCCAACGTCATTACTTTCCTTCCGGGACAGACTGAATTGAGTTTTCCTATCGTCCCGATTTCGGACGCACTCGCCGAACCCGACGAAACCATTGTTATTTCATTGTTCAAAAACTATGGCTGTGGCGATTTTAAAGTTGCTACCGTGACGGTGCTTATAAAAGACAAAGCGACCATCAGCATCAATGCGGGCGCGGACACAGCGATTATTTGTAAAGACTCAAAAATAGTGCTGAACGCAGTCGGAACGCAGACTTTTTCGTGGTCGCCTATCAGTATTTTTAACAATGCGAGCCTCGCCAGCCCAACCGCAAGCACCAACACAAGCCAGTGGGTGACTGTGACTGGTACCGTAGGCGGCGTATGCGTAGCAAAAGATTCTATTTTTCTAAAAGTCATCTCACCAGTCATCGATATTGCTGCGTTGAGTGACACCAATATTTGTGAAGGAAAAAGTGTGATGCTCGTAGCAAGCAACAACCTCAACAACGCTGGGCTAAAATGGACTCCTAATTTTGCCATCAACAATCCAAACAGTCCGTCCGTAACAGTAACCCCAACTTTCACGACCACCTACACGGCGACTGTCAAGCTGGCAGGCTGTAGCGTTTCGGACCAAATCACTATCAACGTGGATCAGTATAATTTATTGAAACCACAAAAAGATACAACCATTTGCCAAAAGTCTGGCGTAAAATTGGGCTATCTCAATCCGTTTGATACTTTTTTTGTGCAAACTATTTTTAAATGGACTCCGAGCGTCGGATTGAGCAACCCGACCAAATGGAATCCGACCGCCACGCCAGACTCAACTACTACTTATCAAGTAATCTCGAGCAGCCAAAGCAATTTTTGTCGCGACACATTCAAAGTAAAAATCACGGTACTGCCTGCCAGCGTTAGTATTTTAGCTCCCAACATCGTCAATCTTTGTAAAGGCGATAAGATTATTTTGAATACCAACAGCAGTACCAACGGTGTCGGGCTGACGTGGTCGCCCGCCGCAGGACTGAACCAAAATACGGGTTCGACCGTGACAGCTGCTCCCACGCAGTCGCAGCAGTACATTGTCAAATTAATCACAGGTATTTGTACGGTTTTTGATACCGTCGTAGTGCGTCTTGATTCGTTGCCCGACGCTCCGATCCAAGCAATCCCGAGCAAAAATATTTACTGTCCGGGAGAGATTATCAGCTTGGTTTCTCCCGACTACAACCGCAACGTATTTCCCGTACTACAATTTCAGTGGCTGGCGCAAGCAGGTTTTTTGACTCCACTCACCAACTACAACGCCGTTATTCGAGCGACTACCCAGACGCTGACATACTCGCGAATACTCAAAAACGGTGCGTGTGTGGATACGAGTGAATACAAAATCAACGTGCTGAACCCGTCCGCAGAGCTATCTGTCCGCGACACCAGCGTTTGCGCAGGAGAAAATGTGAATGTCAGACTTACTGCGCCGTTGGGTGCAAGAATCGAATGGACTCCCAGCGACCCAATTTTGATCAGCTGTTCGGACTGTATCAACCCAACTTTGACTCCCAAAGGCACAACGACCTACAACGTAAAAATCACGGTGGACGGTGGCTGCGCAGCCGAGGCAGCGATAAAAGTAACTATTTTGTCGTCCAGAATAACGCTCCTCGTCACGCCGAGCAGAGAATTAGAAAAAGGCGATACGGTGCAAGTAAGAGTCGTCCCAGCCGACTCCACCCAAAGTTTTGTGTGGATGCTCAACGGTGCTACATTATCGGACACCAAATATTTGATTACTAAAATTATTTCGGAATCCGAAAACTTGTTCAAAGCGACTTTTATTACCGCCAACGGCTGCATCAGTCAGGACACTGCGCTCGTGATAGGCACAGAGCCAGTCATAAAAGTTCCCAACGCATTCAGTCCCGATGGCGACAACACCAACGATAATTTTAATGTTGTCGCCAAGTCATTGGATAGAATTACCATCAAAACATTTCGTATTTTCGACCGCTGGGGCGGCATAGTTTATGACAACGAAAGACCTTCCGACGGTTGGGACGGCAGCAAGAACGGAACGCCTCTCCCGCCCGACGTATATGCCTACTACCTCGAAGCCGTCATCGGCGGCAGCTTGGTCAAAAAATATTCAGGGCAAGTGACGTTAATCCGATAAGAATAAACAACGTAGGCAGGGTTTTGAACCCTGCCTACGTTGTTAGTATAAAATACCTATTTTCAACGCTTCAAAATATTTTACTTTGTCGAATTGGTAATGGATTGGAGTGCGGCTGGCACAGGCAGATTTTTTGCCTCCAAATACTGTTATGATGCCAGATTGGAGTACTTTTCGCTGAAAATTTCGACGGTCGAATTCTTCTCCTATTATTGCTTCGTAGAGTTTTTGAAGCTGTGGGAGTGTGAATATTTCGGGTAGCAAATTCAGTCCAACGGGGACGTAGGCGACTTGCCGACGCAGCAATGCGAGCGCAGTTTCGATAATCTTATTGTGGTCGAATAATAAATCTGGCAACTTTTCCAAGTCCCACCAGCGATTTTCAGCAATCAAAAAACTTGTTTTGAGCGAAGTTTTCGAGTACTCGACCAACGCTACAAAACCAACCGTAAGCGTCCGCGTCGCAAATAAGTGAGTTTCTTCCAACCGAATCCCTTGTTTTGCCAATGTATTTATCAGACGCTGCGGCTGGACGCGATTAGGCTCGCTGAAAACATGAAATTGTTTCAAAAAAATATCTTCCAATCCCGTCCGTTTGGTCAGAACTCGCTTTGCAGCCGCTTCCAACGTTTCGTCCGAAAAAATGCGACCGCCCGGCAAACTCCATTCAGTCGTATTTTTCCAGCGCTGTATCAGAACTTTTAGCTCTTGATTGTGAAATCCAAAAATAACGCAATCTACCGAAATGTGCGGTAAATAATCTGCGTTCAGCTCTTTTTCCCAAAGTTGGTTTTTTTCTTTTTGGTTCATTCGACAAATATAGTATAGTTTTTATAATTTCTCTGTGTCAATTATACACAGTGAAAAAAAATTGTTACCTTTCATTTTTTTACAAAATAACTTTATTCAATTTATGAAACGATTAAATGTAAGTCTTTTTTTCTTGTTGCTCGCCTATTTTGCGACCTCACAAACCAATTATCATACCAAAGCAATAGACTTGGTCGCCAAAATGACGCTCGAAGAGAAAGCATCGCTCTGCTCGGGCGGAACTTTTTGGACTACCAAAGCCGTTCCACGACTCGGTATTCCAGCCATCTACATGACCGACGGACCGCACGGCGTGCGCAAAGCGCAAGGAGCTGGCTTTGCCAACAGTATTCCTGCTACCTGTTTTCCGACCGCGTCGGCACTTTCTTCGTCTTGGAACCGCAGCTTAATCAAAGAAGTCGGCATCGCATTAGGCGAGGAATGTCAGGCGATGGACATTCAGATTTTATTGGGTCCGGGCGTGAACATCAAACGCTCCCCGTTGGGCGGGCGCAATTTTGAGTATTTTTCGGAAGACCCAATTTTGGCTGGAAAATTAGCGTCTTCGTTTATACAAGGAGTTCAGAGTCAAGGAGTTGGGACATCTATGAAGCATTTTGCAGCCAACAGTCAAGAGTATGACCGAATGACGATGAGTTCTAATGTTCCCGAAAAAACGTTGCACGAAATCTACTTGCGCGCTTTCGAGATTGCCGTCCGAGAGGCGCAACCTTGGACGGTTATGTGCGCTTATAATAAATTAGACCAGACGTATTGCTCCGAAAATGAAAAACTTTTGACCGATATTTTGAAAAAAAGTTGGAGTTTTCAGGGCATCGTAGTGTCCGATTGGGGTTCCGTGAACGACCGCGCGGCAGGCGTAAAAGCGGGTATGCACCTCGAAATGCCGTCCAGCAGAGGCATCAACGACAAAAAAATCGTCGAAGCTGTTCAGGGCAGAAAATTAGAAGTCGCTCGCTTGGACGAAATTGTGGTTAATTTGTTAGAAATTATTTTGAAAGCAAAAGAAAATCACAAAGAAAATGCCACTTACGACGCACAAAAACACCACGATTTGGCTCGAAAAGTAGCGGGAGAATGTTTGGTTTTATTAAAAAATGAAAATAATATTTTACCTATTTCGGACAAAACGGACAAAATAGCGGTTATCGGGGGTTTTGCTCAAAAACCGCGTTTTCAGGGCAGCGGCAGCTCGCAGGTGCGTCCTACGCAAACGGCTAATTTGCTCGAAGAATGGAAAAAAATCGCGCCCAAAAATACCAATTTTTCGTTTGCGTCAGGATACGAAGAAAGCGGCGAAACTTCCCAAAAACTCATCAAAGAGGCGGTCGAAGCCGCAAAAAATTCAAGCATAGCTGTCTTGGTAGTCGGGCTGCCCGAAATCTTTGAAAGTGAGGGCTACGACCGCGATAATATTGACTTGCCAGAAGGACACACTCGGCTGATAGACGCTGTCACAGCGGTGCAACCCAATACGGTCGTGGTTTTGATGAATGGCTCGGCGGTGGCGATGCCGTGGGCGCAAAAAACAAAAGCCATCATAGAAGCGTGGCTCACAGGGCAAGGCGGCAGCGGAGCGATTGCCGACGTGCTGACTGGAAAAGTAAATCCATCGGGCAAACTATCTGAAACTTTTGCCAAAAAGCTTGAAGATACGCCTGCCTTTATAGATTTTCCAGCAAAAAACGGCGTTGCTACCTACGGCGAAGGGCTTTTTGTGGGCTATCGACACTACGACAAGCGCAAAATAGAGCCTCAATTTCCTTTTGGTTTCGGAATGAGTTATACGACATTTGAGTACAAAAAAATGGAAACAAAATCCAAAGTATTTTTTGAAAATGATAATTTGGAGGTCAGCGTGACAGTCAAAAATACGGGTAAAGTAGCCGGCAGTGAAGTAGTACAGTTGTATGTGCATCAACAAAATCCGACTCTAATCCGCCCAATCAATGAACTCAAACAGTTTGAAAAGGTAGCTCTTGCCGCAGGCGAAGAAAAAACAATAACCTTCCAACTGAACCGCAGGGATTTTGCGCAATACAACGACGCAGCACACGACTGGCTGATAACGACCGACCAATACGATATTTTAGCAGGCGGTTCTTCTCGCAATCTGCCGCTCCAACAGACGGTTTCGGTAAAAGCGGCGATGACTTTTTTCCCAAAACTGACTCGCAACTCGACCCTCCAAGATTTTGGAAACAACCCGAAAGGCGTTGCTTTTTACAAAGAGTTTGAGGCTAAAATGATGAAAGGCAACCCCAACGAACCCAAAGGAACGCCTGCGGAAGAGGAAGCAAAAAGAAAAACGGGACTGATGATGATGACTTTTATGAAGCAAACTCCCATGCGCACCATCGTTTCGATGATGGACGCGATGAGCAGCGAAAAGCTCGACCAGATACTCGAAGAAATAAATAAAGACACCAACACGGCGCCGCGACCATAAGGAAAGTGTCTAAAATTTTTTTTCATTTCTCTAAAACCTCCGAAGGCGTTTGTGCTAAATCGGGACAGAATGGCAACAGCCGTTTTGTCCCGATTTTCATTTTTAGAAGTTATTGGATTTTTTAAATCTATTGTCGCAGCTACAGCCGCCAATTTTTATGTTTTAGAACTCAAAATTATACCTCACATTTTTGGAGTCTATGTGATAGGAATGGTATTGATGACGATAAATAAAAAGAAAAAAGTATAGAAATTGTGACAGTGAACTAAAAATATTACCTTTATAAAAAATAACACTATTGACAGTCCGTGATGCGCCAAAAGACAGTTTTAAATTACTGATAATCAGCAATTTATATCTTTTATTCACCCAATAATAATTTGTTATGTCCGCAATTTTAGATAACCAAAACGGTAAAAACGTAGGAGATTTTTTGAAAGAACGCATCAAGCCAGATGCAAGTCTTTCGATAGTGTCGGCTTATTTTACGATTTATGCCTACGAAAAAATGAAAACAGAGATGGACAGTATCAAACAGCTCCGTTTTCTTTTTGGCGAACCCACTTTTACCAAAAATCTTGACCCCGAAAAAGTGCAAGCCAAGGATTTTCAAATAACCGATGACAACTTGGAAATTCCTATCGAAAGCAGACTTTCGCAGAAGAAAATTGCCAAAGACTGCGCTGAATGGATAGAAAAAAAGGTGGAAATCAAGTCCATGAAAAGGTCTAATTTTTTGCACGGCAAGGCGTACATCGTGGACAATGACCTGAAAAGTAACAAAGACTGCGCAATAATCGGAAGCTCCAACTTTACCGTCAGTGGTCTTGGTTTGGGCGAAAATCCCAATATCGAGCTGAACATAAAGGTTAATCACAGTGACGAAGTAGATGAACTAAAAACGTGGTTTAACGAGCTTTGGGACAAAGACGACTTGGTGGAGGACGTAAAAAAAGATGTTTTGAAGTACATTGCGCAGCTTTATGTCGAAAATGACCCCGAATTTATTTACTACAAAACGCTTTTTCATGTCTTTGAAACTTTTTTGATAGAACAAAACAGCAACGGTTTACTCAATGAAAATATTGGTTTTTTTGAAACAGAAATTTGGAATATGCTCTTTGAGTTCCAAAAAGATGGCGTAAAAGGAGCAATCAACAAAATATTGAAGCACAACGGCTGCATTATCGCAGACAGTGTTGGTTTGGGCAAAACGTTTGAAGCCTTGGCGGTCATCAAGTATTTTGAAACCTTGAATTACCGCGTTTTGGTGCTTTGCCCCAAAAAACTATCCAACAACTGGACGATTTATCAATCCAACAAAAATAGTACGCTTACACCTTTTAAGAAAGATAGGTTTCAGTACAATGTGATGTACCACACCGATTTGGGGAGAGAAAAAGGCATGAGCGGAGCGGACGGCTTGGATTTGTCCAATATCAACTGGCATTCCTACGATTTGGTGGTGATTGACGAAAGCCATAATTTTAGAGGCAATCCGATGGAAAGAGAAAAAGGAGGTTTGTTGAAAATGAACCGTCCAAAATTTTTGATGGAAAAAATCTTGAAGTCGGGCGCGAAAACCAAAGTGTTGCTCCTTTCGGCTACGCCCGTCAACAATATGCTGCGGGATTTGAGAAATCAAATTTTCCTCATCACGCACGGCGACCCCGCAGCCATGAAAGCCTCTTGCAATATCAATAACATCAGCGAAACGCTGCGTATGGCTCAAACAAACTTTACGAACTGGGCAGACCCCAAGAAAAATCCTGAGCGCAATGTAAAACAGCTGATGGAAAAATTGGACAGTAGTTTTTTCAAACTTTTGGACGAAATGACGATTGCCCGCTCGCGCAATCACATCAAAAAATTTTATGACCTCGAAAAAATTGGAAAATTTCCCGAAAGACTAAAACCTATATCCGAATATGCAGAAATTGACCTAGAAAATCGGTTTGATTCTTACCTCGAGATTGATAAGAAAATTTCGGAGTACAAATTAGCGATTTTTAATCCTTCGGAATACGTCCGCGACGAGCATAAAAATATTTACAACATAAAAACAAGTGCCGAAAAAAAGGCAATCAAAGCAGCAAAAGAAGCAGCAAAGAAAGGTAAAAAGACAGTATCCGCCGCATCAGGAGAACCGAATTTTGACCAAAGCGACCGCGAACACTTTTTGATTGGTATGATGAAAGTCAATTTTTTGAAGCGTTTGGAAAGTTCTATCGAAAGTTTTGAAATTTCGATGAATAGAACGGTCGTTAAAATCGAGCAATTAGAAGCGAAAATCGAAGAATTTATCAAGAGCAACGCCAAAAAAGAAAGCGGCGACACTTATGATGTAGGAGATACTGGCGAAATAATCATCGAACCCGGAGAAGAATCAGACGCAGAGGATTTGGTAGGCAAAAAAATCCAATATCAACTCAAACACATTGAGCTCGACCGATGGCTGAAAGATTTGGGAACAGACAAAAAAGCCTTGAACGACTTGTATGAAAAGGCTTTTGCGGTCGTGCCAGAGCGAGATGCAAAACTGCACCGACTTAAAAAAATTATTGATGAAAAAATAAAAAATCCACTGAACGCAGGCAATCGCAAGGTTATCATTTTCACAGCTTATGCGGATACCGCAAAATACCTTCACGAACAGTTGCGCACTTGGGCGCAACAAAATCACAAGATTCACGCTGCATTGATAGCAGGCAGTGAAACAAAGACGACTTTTGGTAAAAATAATTTCGACGATATATTGGTCAATTTTTCGCCGATTTCAAAAAACCGAGCCAAAATGAAGAATATGCCAACCGACGGCGGGATTGATTTGCTCGTCGCTACCGATTGTATTTCCGAAGGTCAAAATCTGCAAGATTGCGATTTTTTGATTAATTATGACATTCACTGGAATCCCGTCCGCATCATTCAGCGTTTCGGGCGGATAGACCGTATCGGCTCCAAAAATAACAAAATCCAGTTGATAAACTTTTGGCCCACTGCCGAACTCGACGATTATATCAAACTAAAAACAAGGGTCGAGTCGCGTATGGCACTCGTGGACATGACCGCTACGGGCGAAGACAACCTCCTGAATACCGAACAAATCGAGGATATGATAGGAGAGGACATGAAGTACCGCGACAAACAACTTGTCCAGCTGCAAAAAGAAGTGCTTGACCTCGAAGACGTAAGCGATTCTTTGTCGCTCACAGATTTTACGCCCCGCGAAATCGTTAATTATATGGTGGAATAAAGTTTGAAGGCGTACGTCGGTAGCAAAATGCGGACACTAATGAAACAGACTAAAAATAAAAACGTATCTTTGTTCCAAACCAATACTATTTAAAAATGGCAAAACACAAGACACTCGGACAAGTTTTTACACCGACTTGGATTGTAAACGAAATATTAGATTTAGTTGGGTACAACAATGAGAATATTTTAGACAAATATATTTTAGAACCTTCAAGTGGAGATGGCGTTTTTTTGACCGAAATCGTTAGTCGTTATATTGATGTTTGTCTGAAAAAGCAGATTGACACCAATCAAATTAAACTTTAACATAGAATAATCTAAAATCTGATAAATACACGGCATGATGGAAAATATAAAAATAGAGTTTTCAAGCACAGACCTTGAACAATTAAAAACATTGATTTCCGAATTTCAATCTTATTATGAAGATGAAAAAGAATGGGATTTTGACGATTTAGACAACCAAAGACTGATTGCAGTAGAAATCGTCGATATTTTAAATAACGCATTACCAGAAAAATGACATGCCAAAATTGTTTTCCAATAACAACAAAAAATTTTTAGCTCAAATAGACAAACCCGAGAGAGAATTGAATAAGTTTATTTGTGAAAATTGGAAGAATCTATTTCCAAGTTTGACATTTATTACGAGTGAATTTCCGTTAAGAGGCAATGTTAGGAGTCTGGGCAATAATGGCAGAATTGATATTTTGGCATATAACCCAGAAACTAAAAAATTTGTAATTTTTGAATTAAAAAAAGACTATGACAAAAATATAACTGACCAAGCAGCAGATTATAGAGATTACGTGCAAGATAATTTTTCGGAAGTTTATTTACATTCTACGCAAAAATATGAGATTGAGTTGCCAAAATTTACGTTAATCAATCAAAATAATGTAGAGATAATTCTGATTGCGAAGCGATTTAGCCTAACCCAAATTGAAAGAGTAAAAAAGTTAAAAGAGAATACAATTACGCTCATCAAATATTTTTGGTTTGAGGACGATTTAATCTTGACTGATTACATTAATAATAACCCTGATGATGTAAAAATTAATAATATTAACCACAATTCGCCTGTTTTTGAGGTAAACAAGTATATCAATACAAAAAAAGTAGAACAGATAAACAGGATTATTAATCAAGATTTTGATGCTTTGGGAACTTACGCTAATACAAAAATACTTGAAGAGATGGTAGAAATAGTTAATCTGTAATATTAAAATAATCTGAAATGTATAAAGAACAAGATTTTCTAAAATCAATCAGCAATTCATTTTCAAAATATAAAGAATTTGGAGCAAGAAGTACCCAAAAGTTATACCCAATTCATAAGTACATTACTGACATTTTGAAGCAAATATGGGACGATAAATACGAATATTTCTTCATGGGGGTAGATTCAAAAGAAGCAAAAGTTGATGGAAAATATTATCCCAAAGATGTTGATATTGCAATATTCAAGGATGG
>JAYWGG010000213.1:0-18910 GCA_043778415.1 Saprospiraceae bacterium | reverse complement strand
CGTCGAGTTGGGAGAGATTTTGGGCTGTACTTTGCAATCCATTCGGACCCGACCACTGAAAAGTGTAGCTCGGCGTACCGCCACTCGGAAATAATTTTATCGCTCCGCTCTTGTCGCCAGCACACTTAATGTCCGTCACCACAGAGCTATCCGAAACAGGTATAGGGTTGATGAGCGTAAAAATACCTGTCACAAATTGAGTCCCAAGCGCATCTGTCACAGTTAGGCGATAATTTCCAGAAACTACGCCCGCCAAGTCTTCGCTATTCGCGCCGTTGCTCCACGAAAAATTGTAGGGAACTACGCCGCCAGAAAGCGTGACATTGACACCGCCTGTATTTTCGTCGTGGCAGTTGGGATTTTTGACTACCGCATTCGTCAAGAGCATGGCGCAGACCGAAGACATCGAATTTCCTGTAAAAGTAGCGTTTACTGCACTCGCATTTCCATTGATTATTTTTGCGGCAGATTGTGCAGTAGGCGCGTTAGAAAAATTAATGTCTGTTTTGAGGTTACAATTCAACTTCATACGAAATTTTAATTTGCAAATAGTCGTGCTATCGGCAACAGATTTTCCGCTCGTTTGTGGGTCAAACCACACCAAAGTCAGTTTGCCTTTACCCACTGCGGACATACCAAAACTTGAAGAATCCAAGCCCAACAGGTTAAAATCTTTTAAACCAACGAATTGCAACGCCGTCGTATCCCAAGCGATGCTGGTCTGAAAAGTCACCATTTGCGAAAATCGGAGTACTTTCAACGGACAACTCAACACCGAATCGGGTGAAGTAGATTGTGCCGAAAAATAAAATGCGGGATTTTGTGCTGTCACTACATTGGCACAAAATATAAAAATTACAAAACTAAATATTATTGCTTTCATAGTAACGGAAGGAACTAAATGTTGAAGAAAAAACCTACCAAACGCCCGCCGATAGGTTCGGCGGGCGTGGTAGGAACTTTTGGGGTTAGCACATCACATTAACGTAGGATATTCATTTTTCGGGTTAGCTCTGCGCCGTTGGAGGCAGTAATTTGGTAAAAATAAACGCCGTCCGCCGCTAACTCTTGCGGACGTTGGAACAAAAATGTATTCGCGCCTTTCTCTCTAAATTCCTTTTGGTTATACAAGGTACGTCCCTGCGCATCAAAAATGCGCAGCGTAATGTCGTCTGATTTCGGCAAATTGAATCGAATAATCGTTTGCGTAAAAAATGGATTTGGTTCGTTTTGTGACATCTCGAAACGGTCGTTCAGCACCGTATTTTGCTTGCCAATCAACAACACACTTCCAGTTTGTGACGCTGCGTTGTAGTTTTCTGCTACCGTTTGCTCGGAGCTGATGCGCAGTAAATTATTCAAGTCCGCTAATGATTTTTTGACTTTGAATGTCAGTTTCATCACATTCGTATTGGCTTCCAGCGCACTTGCTTTGCCTGTCGGGTGCGCCCAAGCGGTGGTCAGCCAGCCTTCTGCCGACTTTTTGGAATAAAAATTAGCAGCCGTCATGCCCGCCAAATCGCCATTTTCTACTCCTACGAACTCTAATGCCTCGCGGTCGAAATGCAGCGTAAATTGGTAGCCCAACAGCTCTTGGCTGCGGCTTGTTTTTATCGGAATAGTCACGATGCTGTTGGCAGTTGCCGCCTTCAAGTCATCTGTGATTAGCTCCAAATCGTCGGCGTTGTGTTCTTGCGCAGCAAGCAAATTATTCGCTTGATTGTCCAGATTCACGTCGCCCAATTTGACTCCCACAAAATCACGATTGACGGCGTTGCCGCCGCTGCCCGTGTACGCAATCGTGTCCGGAAACGGAAACGGATTGGTAGGCTGCGCAAACACAAAGGATTTGGGAACAAACCTCCACGAAGGAGAATTGTTCGGAAAACTGTCAATTTGCGTCAAGATAAGCTGTTGGATAAACACAAGGTCAAGTCCATTCACCGCCGCATCGCGGTTCACGTCGGCAGCGATGATTTTATATGGCGAATTTAACAATTCTGCATTCAAAATGTGACGGCGTATCAACGCAATATCTATCACATTGACCCCGTTGCGGGGGTTGATGCGCTTGGTCGGTACGATGCTGCCTGACGATGTTGCTGTCACACTCGGCACGGAGTACAATCCGTCCGCCGCCGTCGTTTGAGTCGGTGCCGCAAATCCGGTCAGATTTACCTTCACCGAAGCCACCGGCACGTTGTCCTCTCGAGCGATTTTGCCCGAAAGCGTGACCGTAGAAAGCACCGAAATCATGCCCGAAGTAGTCCCCACAGGAACTGCGACGATGTTGTTGCCAACTTTTTTGCCTGCTACTATTGGGGTCGGAATACTGTCCAGCGTGACGTTGCTCATCGTGCCTGCCGCGCCTGTGAGTTTTACACGCACGACATAGGCAATCGCACTATCGGCGAGGGTAGAGCCAGCGCCCGACGAATTGTCCCATGCGGACGTAATCGTACCTGCCGAAAGCCTAAAAAAGGTTGCAGCCGTCATGTTGGGCAGATTATATTGCGCCGTCCCGACAATCGTTCCGACGGTAGTATCTGCAACGTGGATAGATTTTTGGAACACAATAATGTCTTTAAAATTAAAGACCCGAATCGGCACATTGACCGTGTCGCCCGTCAAGCCGCTCACTTTGTCCGCCTCAAAGCGGAGCGTGGTCGTGTCGCCGGGCAGTGGCGGGTTGCTACTCGCAGAAGGCTGCTGAAATCCCAATGTGACGGAATTATTAGCGTTTTGAATGGTAGAAACCGCCATCTCTCCGATGGTGTACGATACTGAAAGCGCAGCGTTGGCGATGTTGCCGCCGCCACTGCTCACTGTGCGTTGGGAGAGTGTTTGGGCGGATATGCTATCCGCCCAAACCAATAAGGTTAATATACAGAAAAGGTTGATAAAAATATTTTTCATTTTAAAATGATTTTTTTTGATGATTAAAATAAGGAATGTATCGAAAATAAACTACTCATTTTTTCCTCATTCCTAATGAATAATGGAGTGTATTGGGAACGCATCTAAAATAAATTACTTTATTTTTTCTTCATTCCTTACTTTAAAATTACGGCACTATTTTCTTTCTATTTTTTCTAAACGCTTCAATAAATCCGCATTTTGCTTTTTCAAATTTTCTATTTGTGTTTGTTGCTCTTGGATAGCGTTTACGGTAATATAAATCAGGGCATTCGCATTGTAGGTCAATATTTCGCTTTTTACTCCACTGCCTCTTCCGTTGTTGGCTTCTGGGTGTAAATCCACCATGCTGGGTGCAACAGTGTAGGGAGCGATTTTTTGCATCTCTTGCGCAATGATTCCTACCACTTCGTCATCACTGCGGGTGCCTGCCAAGCCGTTGTAAAAATATTTTTTAGGCTTGATTTGCATCAATACTCCAAGTCCATCTTCGAAGGGACGTATATTGTTTTTGAGTTGAACATCTGAAGGGATTATCCACATGGAACCACCCATTGTTTTAAAAGCATCACCACTACTGTAAACGCCGTAAGCACCAGCAGCAGCCGTTCCTCCAGTCCTACCAAATACACCATTGCCAGCAGCTGAATATCCCTCAACTCCGCGACCTCCAGCGTTATTATTTCCAAAAACTCCAGCTAATGTATTTGATGACGTTTCTCCCCATGTGCCGTCGGCAGAAGTAGAAATTCCTCTTACGCCATTGCTGGAGCCAGAAATACCGTGTACGGCGAAGCCAGAGTTCGAGCCACCAAATACACCAGTTCCAGTTGTTGTTACTGCATTTACTCCAATTCCTGTACTTGAAGTAAAGTAACCCGCATTGCTTGACGTTGATTGTCCAAATACACCAATACCAGTCGTTGCAATTCCTTCGACTCCATTGCCTCCTGATGTGTTTAGACCATAAACTCCAGCTAACGTACTTGATGAGGTTACTCCTCTTACGCCATAGCCAGAGCTTGAAACTCCACGTACTCCAATACCTGAAGTAGAACCTCCTCGTACGCCGTCATTTGAAGTAGAACTTCCATCTACACCAATACCAGTCGTTGCAACTCCTCTTACGCCATTGCCAGAAGTCGCACTTCCTTCGACTCCACTGCCTCCTGAAGTATTAGCTCCGAGAACTGCTGCTAATGTACTTGAAGTAGTTAGCCCTCTTACGCCATTGTTGGAAGTTGAACTCCCATACACACCATTGTTTGATTGTGATTGTCCAAATACGCCAAAACCAGAAGTAGAACCTCCATACACTCCAGTGCTTGATGTAGATCTTCCGTTTACACCAGTACCTGATGTGCCAGTTCCCTGTACGCCTTCGCCCCCTGAAGTATTTATTCCATAAACTCCTGCTGCTGTATTTGACGTAGAACTTCCAAACACTCCATAACTTGACGATGATACTCCACTTACGCCATAGAAGGAGGTAGAACTTCCATCTACACCAACACCTGTGGTTGCAACTCCTCTTACGCCATTGCCAGAAGTTGATTGTCCATATACGCCGGCGGTACCTTGTCCATATACCCCAATGCCAAGTGATGAAACTCCCTTTATAGCGACAGCGTTAGAAGCAAAGGCAGTAGTGGTTTCTGTAACACTAAAAGCCGTAAGACTGGAAGCGGGAAGAGTGGCGGTTGTCCCCGCATAAGGGAGTGTAAGTCCTGCGCCGGATGCCGAAATAACGCCTCCTGCGATATTGATACCAGTACCTGCGGTGTAAGTAGTTCCTGTTGGGAGCGTGACCGTACCGCCGGTGTTGCTTAATGTCAGTTGATTGCCAGTAAGAGAAATCGTCTGTAACTCGTTGGTAGTACTCAAATCTCCTGTATTTGCGATAGCATTTCCAGCAAGGCTGATACCATTTCCTGCGGTGTAGGTAGTTCCTGTTGGGAGCGTAACCGTACCGCCAGTGTTGCTTAATGTCAGTTGATTGCCCGTAATGGACAAGGCTTGCAATTCGTTGGTGGCACTCAAATCTCCTGTATTCGCGATAGCATTTCCAGCAAGGCTGATACCAGTTCCTGCGGTATAAGTAGTTCCTGTGGGGAGCGTAACCGTACCGCCAGTATTGCTTAATGTCAGTTGGTTGCCAGTGAGAGAAATCGTCTGTAACTCGTTGGTGGCTGAATTATCGGTAGCCGAAATAACGCCTGCGCCAGTGATGTTGATGCCTGCGCCACCTGTGTAGGTCGTGCCTGTACCGCCTGTCGCCGATGCCTGTGCATACATGGCATACGGAACGCTGAGCAGTTCGGACGTGCCTGCCAAAGTGTAGGCGGTGCCGCCCGCAGG
This sequence comes from Saprospiraceae bacterium, assembly GCA_043778415.1. Classification (GTDB taxonomy): domain Bacteria; phylum Bacteroidota; class Bacteroidia; order Chitinophagales; family Saprospiraceae; genus JAYUHK01. The sequence continues at coordinate 13,636 of JAYWGG010000213.1, read as the reverse complement.
GTCAAATTCAGATTTGATGAATTTGTTGCCCGCGCTCCACGTCACGCCAGCCATAGAGCCGCTCGACACCGTGCCGCTTCCGATAGCTATGTTGAACAAACCAAAAGCGTTGGTCGTCACGTTGTGCGTTTCCGCATATTGGACGGTGCCTGCGGCGGAGCCGTCTAACAGACTAATTTTTAGTCCGATGGCTTGGTTTGCCAACACTGCGCCTGCGGCGTTGCGTGCCACAGCTTGGTAGTTGAACTTTTGAGGCGTGTTTTGCGCTCCGAGTTGTTGCATCATTCCTAAAAGGAAAAGAAGGCTGAATAAGAATTTAATTGTTTTCATGATTCAATGATGGGTGTTAAAAAGTTTTTTTAAATAAAATATTTTTTTAAAAAATCGTTATGAATTTGTGATAAATGAATATCCGTAGTGTCATAACTCTTATCAGTCCCAAAGTTGAAGGTATATCAAGTAATAAAATAGTACGAGTGTATAGTTAGTAGGTTTGAGTGTATAATTGGTGATTTGGAGGACTATTTGCCCTCCAACTTCGCCAATCTTTTTTTCAAATCTTCTATGATAGCTTGTTGCTCTTGGATAGCTTTTACCAACACGGGGGTAAATTCTGCATATTTGACGGCGTATTGGTCGGCTGGCAAATCAATATTTTTGATGCTTTTGGCATTGTCAATTTCTTTTTGTGAATTGAACGTATGCACGATTACATCGGGTAGTATTTTTTCTACATCTTGCGCAATAAAGCCAAGATTAGTGCCTGTACCTATTTGGTTTGCCTTTTCTTTCCAACGGTAGCTTACAGGCTTCAACTGCATGACTGCACTCAAACCATTATCAATCGGCTGTACGTTTTCTTTCAGTCGCGCATCAGATGTTTGGATAGTGCCGTTGGTCGCCCAAATAGCTGACCACGAATAGGAAGAAGAACCACAAGTGCTGCCAGTAACAGTCCAAGGCTCAAAAACCTTATTGCCGTTCAAAAGTCTTGTTTCTGTTAGCTGCGTTGCTCCCTGCGTGACTATAAAACCAAAAAGTCCACTTGCATACAATTTATTAGAGGTTAAAGCCCCTGTATTGTCGCCATAAAGGTTGATAGAGCCTGCACCAGCATATTTAGAAATATCTACCAAATGTGCTGAACCACCACCGAAGAATTTCGCCATCGGTCCAACACCTGTTTGAGTTATGACCATCGAAGCATCAGATGAAGCACTGGTTATGAACATTCCGATACCCGCAGGGTTGCCATTTTGCACTAAAACAGCTGGATTCGCAATTCCTATACCGTTATTAAATGAAGACACACCTACACCCGTTGTGGACACTCCTGTCACTCCATCGCCAGAGGAAGATTGTCCATACACGCCATTACCTGATGTTGATGCTCCTAATACACCAAATCCCAGATTAGCTACGCCATGAACGCCGTAAGAACCTGCACCTATGTTAGCTTGTCCATATAGACCCTTATTGCCAGCAGTTGTTTGTATGACTGAAAAGGCTGCACTATTAGAAGCGGCACCGCCCGTTGTCCCTGTAAAAGGTAAGGTAAGTGCTGTGCTGGTAGCCGAAATAACTCCTCCGGCGATGTTGATACCCGTTCCAGCTGTGTAGGTCGGAAGCGTGACCGTACCGCCAGTATTACTAAGTGTCAGCTGATTGCCTGTTAGCGAAATCGTCTGTATCTCGTTGGTCGCACTCAAATCTCCAGTATTCGTAATTTGATTTCCTGCGATATTGATACCAGTTCCTGCCGTGTAAGTAGTTCCCGTTGGAAGCGTGACGTTACCACCGCCGTTGCTTAACGTTAGTTGGTTGCCACTGATGGTCAAGGCTTGTATCTCGTTGGTCGCCGAGTTATCGGTCGCCGAAATAACTCCTGCGCCAGAGATGTTGATGCCTGCGCCGCCTGTGTAGGTCGTGCCTGAACCAGTTCCAGGAGGTCCTTGCGCGCCTGTTGCGCCAGCAGGTCCAGTCGCACCGGGAAGTCCTTGCGGTCCGGCTGCGCCTGTTGCGCCAGCAGAACCAGCTGCGCCCGGAGGTCCTTGCGGTCCAGCGGGTCCGACTGGACCGGTCGCGCCGCCTGTCGCCGATGCCTGTGCGTACATCGCATACGGAACACTGAGCAGCTCGGACGTTCCTGCCAAGATGTAGGCGGTGCCGCCCGTAGGGTCAAATTCAGATTTGATGAATTTGTTGCCCGCGCTCCACGTCACGCCAGCCATAGAGCCGCTCAACACCGTGCCGCTTCCGATAGCAATGTTGAACAAACCAAAAGCGTTGGTCGTCACGTTGTGCGTTTCGGCGTACTGGACGGTGCCTGTGGCAGAGCCGTCTAAAAGACTAATTTTTAGTCCGATGGCTTGGTTTGCCAACACTGCGCCTGCGGCGTTGCGTGCCACAGCTTGGTAGTTGAACTTTTGGGGCGTGTTTTGCGCTCCGAGTTGTTGCATCATTCCCAAAAGGAAGAGCAGGCTGAATAAGAATTTGATTTTTCTCATGTTTAATGATGGGTTTAAAAGTTTTTAAATGAACAAACAAAAAAGAAAACACTCGAATTTTCGCAGAAAAAAAAGAGCGTCTTCTTTCAGGCACGTTCCTAATAGTTTACACAAAAAAATTAATTACATTCGTAAGTTAGTTTCGACCTGCTTTGGGTTACAGTGCCAGTGCCAGTAGCAGTCAACGCTACTTTGTAATCGGTGACATAATTGTTAGAATTTTTGGAAATTGTAGTAATTGTAGCGGTACCAAAATTGGAAATTGAACTCCCGCTTGGCACTTTATTATTTACTTTCCCTGTCTTGTAGGGCGCAATGTCAAGGTCTGAATTGGAAGATGCAAACAAGCCGTTGTCGGCAGCATATTCGTAAGTAACCGTGCCTTGAGAAACATTCGACTCGTCGAAACCTTCTATCTTAATAAGGTTGTTGGACGCATCATAAGTAACAATATCGTAGTTTTTGAATTGGTCAGTTTTTTTGGTCATTCGCCCATTGGAGTCGTAAGAGTATTTATCTAAACGAAATCCATCGTATCCACGAAATTCTAAAATATTGTTGTTGGCATCTACGACGGCAGTATCCACATGTCCGTTGCCCAGTACTTGGTCATCAATAAATATTTTATTGCCTATGTAGGTGTAGGTAACTTCCGGACCGGAGCTGGTCGCTCCTTGACTCGAAATAAGTCGTTTTTGGCTATCGTATTTGTAAATCGTGCCGAAAGTAGGTGTGACTTGTCCTGTCGTAAAATCCGCATCGTCATCTCTTGTGATGCGGCAGGCATTGGTGTTGGTGCTGCCTGTGTTAGAGTCTTTTTTGCAAGCAAAAAAAAGTGTGCCACACAAAAGTGCAGCGAGTAAAAACAGATTTGATTTTTTCATTGGTAGAATTTTAATTTTTTTAATGTTTTCATTTGACAGAACAAAGATGCGAGGGATAAAAAGTAAATTTTTAAAAAATGTAGGAACGGTGTGTACGAGTGTACGAACGGTAGAATATACAATGCAACCGCTTAAAAACGATGACATTTCGAGTTAAAATCATTCAAAAGTCAGTTTTACCGTTCAAACTGTCAAACAGTACTTTTATACAGTGGCGTAAGTATTTTGTCAAAAAAAAAGGAAAAAAAATATCTTTTTTCGTATATTGTCGTCACAAGTGTTTCCTTTTGGCGGAATGAAGCTCGCGACTAAATTTTGTATCAAAAACAGTTTACTACTTACTGCTGTATGATTTGGAGATGAGAATAAAAATATTTTTTTTTATAATTACGATTTGTTTTATTTGGGTTTTTTCAATAAAAGCACAGAATATTCCGCTTTATGAGCGTAACTATTCATTCAGCTCCAATCTGCTGTTTAGGCATTTTGCGGAACAAGATATTCCCAACGCAATGTTGTCTTTTAATGTTTTTCAGAGTAAAAACGGCTTTTTGTGGGCAGCCACGCCGCAGGGTTTGACTCGCTGGGACGGCAGGGAATACTACGTTTTTAAGCACGAAGAAGGTGACAGCAGCTCATTGCCGGGCAACTACGTCGTCAATATGTTGGAAGATGCCAAAGGAAATCTTTGGGTCGGGACGGACGCAGGTTTTGCCAGATTCAATGAAAAAAGTAACACTTTTGAGCGGCACGGAGCAGCGAAAACCTATAGTGCGAGCTTCACTTTTTTAATGTCTTGTGACTCCAAAAATCGCCTGTATCTCTACGAAGCTGGGCAAAAATGCGACCACCGAATCTATGACATCGAAAGTCAAAAATATGTTGATTTTAGCAATCAGCTTTTTGAGCAAGCGGTTTTTTTGCCAAAAAAAATAAATTCCGATATTTCGGTCGGAATAAATTCTACGGTCATCGGAATAAATTCCGATTCCACCTGGGTCGTCGGAATGAATGTTGGCTCGGGAATTCGGGTGGGGTTTATGAGCGGCGCGACCGATACCTTGCAGCGAGTAGAGCATTTTTTTGATGGACACAATCCAGCTTTTCCGAAGGCAATTATTTGGTGGCGAATGTGCGCCGAAAATGCAGAAAATATTTGGCTCGGCAGTCATATTGGAGTTATTTTATTCAACACAAAAAGTAAAAAATTTAAAATTTTTGATACGTTTGGGAAAGAAAAAGTCGTCAATATTTCGCAGCTAAAAAATGCTCCAAACGGATTGATCGCCGTCACGACCGAAGACAATGGATTGTTTTTATTCGACAAAAAAAAGCAACAATTCGTACAGCACGAGGTTCATTCCGATTTTGTGCCGACTTCGTTGGCTTCTGACCATGCTCGAGTGTTGGCGACTATCAGCGACCAATTTTTACTTCTGAATACGCCACAAGGCTGGGATATAGCGGATTTGAGCAAGCGACCGTTTCAAAAATTATTTTCCAAGCAGGAAGCCATCGCACTCAATACGAGCAACGCCGTCCAGCAGATACAGCAATGGGACGAGCGATATGTTTTGCTCACTTTGTCCGACAAAAAAAGGCATTTTATGATGTACGACCTTGTAGCGAAACGCGCAGTGCCGACACAACAAGACCTGACGAAAATAAATGATGTATCGAAAAATAAGCCTATATGCGCAGTCACAAACTCTGGTCAAAATATTTTTTATTGGGGCGATGCGACCCATTTATTTTCATACAATAAAAAAAGTCACACTCGGAAAGATTTGAGCGGGTTTTTGCCCAAAGAAATACACATAGAAGCTCTCGCTTTCAATCCAGACGACAACGAACTGATGGTGGCGGCAGAGCGAAAACTGTATCTTTTGAAGCAAGAAAATAAGCGGTGGCGATGTACGGAAGTAGCAAGTTTTTCAAAACTTGCCAGCAGCTCCACCAAGTCTATTTCTTACGATGCGCTGCAAAAATGTTACTTTGCACTGCCCGAATACGGCGGATTGCTGGTGCGGATAGCAAAGATAAACGGCAGCTATGAAGTCACACACCAACAATGGCTCGATGATGTATATGCTTTTGTGCAAGATGTGTCGGCGGATACTTTTTTTATATCTTACTTGAAAGGCGTTTTTTGGTGCGCCAAGAAAGATTTGTCGCTTGCTCCTTTTTTGAAAGAACCCAAAGCAGAGAGCAACAAATTGAGTCTAATGTTGGATTCGGGAGATTTGCTGCTCTGTGAGGACAGCGGCTATTACTTCGTAAATTCTTCGACGCACCAAAAAAATTTATTGATGAGTGCCAAAGAATTGGGTTTTCAGAAACCCACGGCGGGCAATATTCTTTTTCAAAAAGACGGAAAAATATTGTTGGGAGGTAGCGAAGGCATTTTAGAAATAGACACCAAACCGACCAAAAAAGAATTTGCCACAGAGCCACATTCGCTCTACATTCACAGATTGGTCAGTAATTCGGGACGAATTCGCTACGAAATTCCTTTGAAGAGTGCCGCAGTTTATACTTTTCCGAAGGCTGAAAACACTTTTACGGTCCATTTTAGCGGCATCAATTTTGGGGCTGCGCCGCTCATTTACGAGTATAAATTAGAAGGCTACGACGAAGATTGGACGAGCAGCGCAGTCGGTGAAGTGCGTTACGTCAATGTGCCGAAAGGCGACTATTTGTTCAGATTGAGAGAAAAAAACCAGATAGAAAACTGCGTGCCACTCACGATTTATGTGGCAGCAGGCTGGTACGAAACGTGGTGGTTTCGCTTGCTTTGTTTCACCGCTCTTGGCGGATTGTTGGGTTTGATTACTTTCCAGAGGCTGCGAGTGGTTTGGGCGCAAAACGAAACGCGACAAAAAGAATCCGAGCTGCGAGAAGCGAAAGCCCTCTTTGCGAAGCAAATGGCGGAGTCGGAGATGAACGCACTCAAATCACAGATGAACCCACATTTTATATTCAATGTGCTAAATTCTATCAAAAGTTATGTGCTGACCAACGACACGGCGACCGCATCGATGTATATTACGAAATTTTCAAAACTCATTCGGGGCGTGCTGGACTCGTCGCGAATGGAAAAAATTTCGCTCAAAAAAGAGTTAGAAACATTGGAACTTTACATCGAAATGGAGAAAATGCGTTTTGAAGAAAAATTTACTTACCAGATTGAGATTCAGGCAGAGTTGGAAAGCGATTTTATCGAAATACCGCCGATGCTCGTCCAGCCCTACATCGAAAACGCCATCTGGCACGGACTGATGCACCAGACTGGCGGCAAGCCCAAACTAACTCTGCGGGCTTTCATGGCGAGCGAGCATTTGCTGCAAATAGAAGTTGAAGACAACGGCGTAGGAAGAAAAAAATCCGCCGAAATGAGCAGTAAATCTGCCAACAAACACAAATCCTTTGGGACGCTCATCACGTCCGAGCGGATTCAACTTATCAACAAACATTACGACACGTACGCCCAAGTAGCCACCACAGACCTTTTCGATGCCGAACAAAACTCGTGCGGAACTCGTGTAACTATTTCAATTCCAATAGATTATGATTAAGACTATCCTCATAGACGACGAAAATAAATGTATCACCACCATGCGCGTGATACTCGAAACGCACTGCCCCGAAGTCAGTATCGTAGGCACCGCCAACAATGGCGAGGAAGGGTTGCTCGCCATTCAGACCCTCCAGCCTGATTTGGTTTTTTTGGACATCGAAATGCCCGTCATGAACGGTTTTAAGATGATGGAAAATATCGAAAATCCCAATTTTAAATTAGTATTCACGACCGCCTACGACAAATATGCTGTCAATGCGTTCAAATTCAGTGCATTGGATTATCTTCTCAAACCGATTGACGAGCAGGAAGTAATAGCCGTAATCCAAAAAATAAGCGGGGGCAGCAGCAACAAATCCGAAGACCAGCAGCGACTGAAATTGATGAGTGATATAATGAAAAATATCCAATCGCCTACCCGCAATCGCAAAATCGCACTGCCCTCTGGCGACGGCTTTCACATCAAATCATTGGACAATATTACCCATTTTGAAGCAGAAGGCAACTACACAAAAGTTCATTTTTTGAATCAAAAAACGCTGCTCGTCAGCAAACAAATCGGCGACTTCGACGAGATGCTTAAAGAGCAATTCTTTTTCAGAATCCACAAAGGCTACGTCATCAACATGGATTTTGTGAGCGAATATCTCAAAACCGATGGCGGTATGATTCGGCTCTCCGACGGAAAGGATTTGCCCATCGCTCGCCGCCGCCGCGACGAATTTTTGGAACTTTTAGAAATCGCTTTCGGGCGGCAAAAGTAACGACTTGGAAGAGCGTTCTATCCCACATCTGACAGCTCACTCACTGCCAGCCAAGCCATCAAACCCGCTCCGACTTGGAGCGCGGACTCGTCAATATCAAACGTATCGGTGTGAACGGGACTACTTTTTGAGCCGTCCAAAGCCGCCGTTCCGATGCGATAAAAGCAAGCGGGAACGAGCTGCGAGTAGTACGCAAAGTCTTCCGCCGTCATGCGCATCGGTAGCTTGACGACGTTCTCTGCCCCCAAATAATCCTCCGCACGGCGGCGACTTCGCTCCGTGAGCGACTCGTCATTGACCAAAAAAGGATAGCCAGCTACTATGTTTACTTCGCACTCGCCGCCCATGCTTTGCGCCGTCAGCTGCGCCATTTTTTGTATCAGTTGCAGGGCTTCTTTGCGCCAAACCTCGTCCATAGTCCGAAAAGTTCCTTCTATTTTGATCTCGTTGGGCAGCACATTGGTAGCACCGCCGACCGAGTTTATTTTTCCAAAACTCAACACCGTCGGTATGGTCGGATTGGCGCGCCGACTGACGATTTGTTGGAGTGCGACCAGCGTGTGGGCGGCTATCAGCACCGCGTCGATGTTGAGTTCGGGCATCGCGCCGTGTCCGCCTTTACCTTTCACGGTGATGTAGATTTCGTCCGCCGAAGCCATAAAAAGTCCCGCCCGAAAGCCTACTTTCCCAGTCGGCAGCGACGGGTGGACGTGCTGCCCCAGCATTGCGGCAGGCGCAGGATTTTGTAACACGCCTTCTTTGATAAGGATAGACGCGCCGCCGGGCATTTTTTCTTCGGCGGGTTGGAAGATTAGCTTTATCGTCCCTTCCCACTCGTCGCGCAGTGCGTGCAAGATGCGCACCGCTCCCAGCAGCGATGCGGTATGCACATCGTGACCGCAAGCGTGCATAACTCCTTGATTGTTAGACTTGTAGGAAATATTATTCGCCTCCAAGATAGGCAATGCGTCCATATCGGCGCGCAGCGCAAGCACTTTTTTTTGTGGATTTTTTCCTTCCAAAATAGCTACCACGCCGTTGCCCGCCCAGCCTGTGCTGTGTGCGATGCCGTGCTTTTTGAGTTGCTGCGCAATGAAAATACCCGTATTGACTTCCTCAAAAGAAAGCTCTGGATTGGCGTGAATGTGGCGGCGGATTGCGATAATATCTTCTAAATACTCGGCGGCGAGCTGCTGGATTTTTGATTTGAGCATACAATAAGCGTGATGTAGTGGTGAGGGAATGTAAAGTTTGTAACAAATTATCTAATTTTTTCTTCGTCCCCAAGAGTAAATAATTTGCAAAAGTAGAAAAAAAGATATTATTATAAAGCTATTACCACGCAAAAAAAGAAAAGTTCCCTGCCCGCATTTTCGACGGACGGAGAACTTTTCTTTTTTCTACATTGCATTTACAAAATCTTTGCGAAGCGGTTTATTCGGCTCGCTGTATGACCACTCTGCCTTTCCAGTGCAGCATCTTGCCGCGCTCGGTGAGGTCGAGCAAGTAGATGCCGCTTTGCCAGCCGCGGCTGTTGATACGCAGCGAACCGTCGGTATCGGCAGTCTGTTGGTGTTGGAGTCTGCCCAAAGCATCATAGACGCGCAGCACATAGTCGCCGCTCGCTACCATGCGGATCGAAAACTCGTCGCTGGCAGGATTGGGCGTTACCGTGATTTCGCGCCCGTCGAGGACGAGGCTGGCGGGTATCGCGTTGGTGCCTTCGAGCCACAAGTGGGTGGTAAGGTCAGAAGCCGAGCGTCCGCCGACCGTGCCGCTGCCTTGCTTGATGACATCGGGAGCAAATACCATCACTTTTGCTACGTCAATGTACTGGCGGCAAATGTCGCTGGATTGGTTGCGCTCGGCTCTGCTGATGGCTGCAATAGGTGCAAACGTTTGTTCTGACAGGTCATAATTTTCTGCGTCAAAAGCGTCCCATGCAGATTCTTTTTGAGTGGAAAGTTCATGCCACAGACCGTCGTTTTGGGTTTGCAGAGAACAAGATTTGCCCAATTGGTCTATTTGGTCAACTACCATTTCGTAGCAATCAATTTTCTTACCATAGGCAGTTGGAGTGGTAATCAGAGGAACTGGCGAACCATTCGGAGAATAATTATCAATTACTATCGGGTCGATACTGGTGTTCCATTTGTTGTAACGCGCTCGGACAGATGCGGGTTGTATTCTATGGTTATATAAAATTCGGAATAAATTATCACCCGAAAATCTATTCGGATAAATTACTTGAGGGTGGTTCGTCTGGTGGTCTATTGCGTCAATATTGAGCAATAAATCTGTACCTTCGATTCCTCTCGCATTTCCAGTTATGGAAGCACAGTCTATGTCTATAAGTCCCCAATCGTTTGAAACGTCTATGACATCGCCGTCGATGTTGATAGCTGCTTCTGTGTTGTTTGCTAATAAGGCACCACCTCGTAAGAATACGTTGGCGATACAAGAACCATATCTTTCGGCTTTAATGCCAAAATCGCATCTTTCAATACTTCCACCACCCATGCGGAAGTATTTTACGTTGTCTAATCTGACTCCAACGCTGTAAGCCTCATTCGGCGTTTTGTGGATTCCGGGTGGAAAGTCAAAATCATGGACATAGTTGCCTGAAAAATGAACCGCTTTTATTCTATCCAACAGAACGCCACGAGTTTTATATGGGTAAGTCGAAAAATCGTGCGCTATCGGATACATATTACAGCCACTAATGGCGACAGGAATCGAAGATGTCACGTTTTTGATGGTCAAGACCGTATCGCACTGAATCGTGGTGCCGAATATGTCACAACTGCCTGCAATATTTTCAAAAGATAGTCCGTTCATCAATTCTCGGACATCGGTATTGATGACTTTTACATAACTCAAATTGCTCGCTTTGAGTCCAGTAGTGTATCCAAAATCGTAAGCACTGCCCGCAAGTTTGCAGCCTTTCAATCGGACGGAGCCGCCGCCTACCGTGATGCTCGTATTTTGGTAGTATTGGACTTTTCCGAAGCTCAAATCTATCGCATTGTTGCCTGTGTTGAGCAGTGTGTTTGGCTCTAACTGTAAAAAACGTTGGTTTTGGTTGTTTCCTGCCAGCTTGAAGCCCGTCGGGCTGTTGATGCTCAACGTGTGGGTTGGGAAAAAATCAAAATATCCGTTGCCACTGAATTGCGGCTCGCCGTTCCAGACGATTTCGCCACGCACTACGATTTTGTCTTCGTTATTCGCCAACTGGACTATCGCTCCCTCCTCGATGATGAGTTTGCCGCCTACTTCTACCACCAACTGCGAGTTGCCGTCCAAACGCAACTTACCGCCGCTTTGGATATGGACTGTGCTGCCTTTGCGCACAAAGACAGTAGCTTTTCGGCTGCTCTCTCCGATGCTAAAAACACCGCCGTCGCGGACGATTACCTTCGAAGCACAATCGTAACCGACGATGCCTACATAATTTTCAGGAGAGGCATTGTTTATTTCGTCGCCGTAGCCTGCGCTGCCTGTGGCATTGACTTTGAAGCTTCCGCCAGCATTGACTTCTACCTGCCCTACGCGGCGTTTTGTTACGTTTGCCAAGTTGTAGCTGCTGCCGAGCGCGCTCGGCAGCGTTATCTGTGCCACCGCCAGACCAGACAAGGTCAGCTGCCCTTGCAGCCAATCCCGCATCGCTGCATCTATCTCTACGTGCTTGAGATTGGAGCCTTCTGGAGCATAGTAAGCGGCAAAAGGAGTAAGATTATTTGCTATAATATTTTCATTTTTTATATTTTTAAACAAGTGCTGGTTATCCATTGGCCAGTTGATGTCCAAGGCACTCATGGTCGGGATAAAGCACTGATTTTTTGCATTGTCGTTGAGCGTGATAGTAGTATTATGTTCGGTGCCAGCAAGTGCCTTGTCAATAAAATCAGTGAGCAAAGGCTTCAAAGATAACAAGTCGTTGCGAGTGCCGCCGGGGGCATTGTCAAAGTTTGGCAGATAATTTTGGTCCTTTATCTCCGCCCAATAAGCGTAATAAGTAGAAGGCACCTCTTTTACACAAGTTCTCATGGAGTTAGGAATAGCCGCTGAAAATAATACATTATTTTCGTTCATACTGGCATATTTGAAAAAGCAATTATGGTCTGCATAGCGCACGGTTTGCTCACAGCTTGCCCCATCGGAGGAGTGCATCTTGATATCAAAGACGTTCCCAAAATCTCCCCACCTTACAGGTAAGGTTGTCCAATCACCAAATACAGCGTCGGGTATATACACTTTGGTATGAAATAACTCACTGTGGCTGGGATTGTTGAGGGACGTACCAGTTTTGCTGCCATCTGCGATGGCAATATTCCGAGTAGCTTTCGGGTAGCCTAAACTGTTCATAGTTGCTTTATAATTTTCGCGCAAACAACTGTAATCCAAAGTGTTATTGATGGGAATAGGCGGCGAATTATAACCCGGTAAATTGTTCCATAGGTGCAAATCTATTTTTCCAGTCTTTACCATATTTCCAAAATGGTCATTGAGTAGTTGGCAGGGTGCAGGGTCGCTCAATTTCAACCAAAGACGTGGGTTTTTTCCAGTTTTATTCAGATACCACGCCAATGCCTGCATCGACATCGAAAGAGAAGCACCCTTTTGCGGCGAGTCAAACGACACATAGGTATGTGTATCGTGGTCTTGTCCGCGTTCTTCCATTGTGGCGAGCGCAAAGCGGGCAATCTGCCCACCCATACTGGCTCCTACCACAATATTACTATTGACAACACAAGCCTCGTCACTGTTCTTGGCTGCGTTTACTCGCTCCAAAAGAGAAATAAGCAACTCTGCATTTTTTTGGATGTAACCCGAGCCATTCTCAAAATCTAAAAATATGATGTCATAGCCGCCTTGATTGAGTCGTTGGAATGTTTCGGGATAAAGCCTAAATGTTTCATAGTCTCCCTGCTCCAAAAAAGACTCCTCTGCCCCTGTTATCAGCACGTCCCAACCAGTGCCGCCATGCCGAATAACTTTTTCGCTGCCCGCTATTTGTGGGTCTATCACTACGTCGTCACCCAAATCCAGTCCATCTACAAAAATAATCGGCTTGACCAACGAAGTATGACCCGCGCCATATTTGATGTAAGCATGAGCTGTCCCATCAGAAGTAGAAAGAGTAGAACCATTAGTATTACAGTTAGGAATGCCTGAAATTACCTTGTTAATAGTGATTTTCCATACCACATCGGGGGCGACGTAGTTGGCATTTTGTTCCTTGATGTGAATGGTACAAATGGTATCATTATTTTCTGCATACAAACCCGTAATAAAATTATATTCAAGTCTAAAAAAATAAATTGACTTCTTTCCTGCTACTGGATATGAAATATCATAGTCTGTTTGTCCTGCAATCAGAGTTCTATAAATGTTGTCGGTAAAAAAAAGTTTTCTACCTGCATTCCAGTTGATAAATGTCGGTGAAAACCGAAAAATAACATTTTCCTTCCCCACGATGTAGTCGCGACACGCTTCGCGGTTGACAACATCCACATAAACTACTCGGCGGTCATAGGTAGTTGGGCATAAAATACTCTGCCCTTGTGCTGCGAAAGGTCGAAAAGACCACATACAGCAAAGTAAAAATAAAGTTTGAACGATTTTGTTCATTGTTACATAAATTTAAAAAGATGAAATAAAAATTAAATTTTGAGCAAGGCTTCGCCAAAGCTTGGCGGAAGCACAAACTCACTTACATGTTCTTCAGGGATCATTCGTTAGTACAGTATCTCGTAATTAATGGTATCGTGCGCAGCGATATAGATGGTATCACGCGGCTTTGTATCCATTCCATTTTTACGCGTAAGCCATGAAAGCCATACTCTTCGGTTTCCTCGTACCTGCCGTAAGGTAACGGTATCTATGCTTGTGCCATAGAAAAGG
>JAYWGG010000212.1:0-1869 GCA_043778415.1 Saprospiraceae bacterium | reverse complement strand
CGTTGTAGGGTTTGAAGTCGGGCGTTTCGTAGAGAAGCGTCAGATAGGTAGAAGCGGGATTCGGGAAAAGACTTTGAATGTCGAGCGCGCCTACAGAGCCGCCGTATTGGTCGGTCAATATCTTAAAACTTTTCGCCAGATTGAGCCGCCCACCGGTGGTCACGAGTGGCTCTAAAGCAGGGATTTTGTCCACTCCGTTGAGTATTATGTCGCGCATCATGCGAGTGGCTTCTTCTGGAAAATCCTTTGCGTACTTGGCGAAAGCAACCGACGGCAAACTGTAAAACAACGCCACGCCGCCGCTCACCAAAGGCGCAGCAAAAGACGTTCCTGTGGAAGTCGAATAGGCGTTATTGACATCTGCGAGGTAGATACTTGTCCCCGGCGCAGTCATGTCAATACTGTTTTTTCCGAAAGCTGAGCCAGCATTTTTTTTGTCCAGACTATCCGAATTGGTGACAGAAATCATGTATTTTCGACTGCAACTACCCATAATATCGCCTTCTGTATCTACATTTCTTGGCTTATTGTCCGTAGCAATTATGTTCAAAACACCGACTTTACCCAACGAATCATAGATTGGATTGATAAATGATTGACAATCTGACAAAGCACCTACTAAATCATTGGGCGTGATACCCAACGAAGCATTGCTGACCACGATGTAAGCACCGCGTGCGCCGTTGGTTTGGTTGTAGAGTTTGCGCATTTTGAAGATGTATTCGTAGGCTTTTCCGATTTCAAAAGAGCCATTGAGACCAGCAAGGATAAACATTTTTACGTTCCAGTTCACTCCCGCTACGCCGTTGCCGTTGTTGCCTGTGGCACCAATAACGCTCGCCACATTCGTACCGTGCGGACGTAGAACGTACGAATCATTTTGATTAGCGACATTCCAGCCTCTGAAGTCGTCTATGTAGCCATTTTGGTCATCGTCGATGCCATTGTTGGGTATTTCTTTCCGATTGAACCAAATATTATTCTTTATCTCGTTGTTCGAGATGTCACAACCATAGAGTTCCATCACGGCTACTACTATCGTGTCGCCGAGAGCGGTCACGCCGCCCGTCGTCACGTCCCAGACTTTAGGTGCTTGTACTTTTCGGACGTTCCATTGGCGGTCATAGTCGCCGTCGTTGGGTTCTTTGTTGGCTGCGCGCTCTTCTACGCGGTGGTTGTAGTCGGTGTAAGTGACGTTTTTGTTGGATTGGAGAGCTTTCAAAAAATCTTTTTCGGCACTCCGAGTTGGGTCGAAAGCGACGAGCCAAATCCCAAAAGTAGGTACAGAATCTTTCAAAAAACAATCGGGAAATGATTTTTGGAGGTCAAAAACGATATTTTGTATCATCGCGTTTTTGTCTATTTTTACAATAAATTCTCCCAAAATGTAATTTGGGTTGGCGGCTTCGCGCTGCGAAAAAGCGACAAATATTTGTAAAAATAGGATTGAAGTAAGAATAAATTTTTTCATGCTTATAAATTTGATATTGAGGATATGATTTCAGATGTGATTCTAACTATCGAACATCGATTTTTATTGTCAAAGATAATCAAAAAAATAAAAATATTTTGTCATTTGTGCTACGAAAAATTCCAGTCGCCTGCGAATATTTTGATGTACAGTTTTATTTTTTTTGACAAAAATAACATTCTTTTCTAATAGATTTCAAACAATTTGACCTAACTTGGCACAATATATAAAATAATTACCAAATTAAATTTTGCGCGTGTATTTTTTTCGCATTGTCCGATTTCAGAATTTATTGATTATTGCTTTTACGCAATATTTGCTCCAATACGCGGTCTTGATGCCCGCTTTGTGGAAGTCCAATATACCGCCTGCGCTCAATAAAACCGCTTTCTTTTTGT
>JAYWGG010000211.1:0-5193 GCA_043778415.1 Saprospiraceae bacterium | reverse complement strand
GTACTTCGACGGTCTTTATTCAGGACAATTCCAATGCGTGCCAGTTTCCGAATGATATGGCAAACATAAGCGGAGCGATTGTCACAGAAACAGGAATTTTTACAAAAAGTATAGATGTTTCGCTCAACGGAGCGATGACAAAAGATACGATTTCGGACGCTAACGGTGCCTATATGTTTGGGCAGTTGCCAAAAAATAGCAGCTACAACGTCAAGCCACACAGCAACGGAAGATACTTGAACGGAGTTACGACCTTTGATTTGGTACTGATTCGGAAGCACATCTTGGGAGTAGAGGCGCTCAACAGCCCTTACAAGATTATCGCCGCCGACATCAATAAATCTGGGACTATCACGACCTTTGATATGGTCGAGTTGAGGAAATTAATACTGGCGATATACGATACTTTGCCCAATAATTCTTCGTGGCGGTTTGTAGATGCCGAGTATGTTTTTAGCGAACCAACGAACCCGTTTGTAGATAATTTTCCAGAACAAATTTCTATCGGAAGTTTGGGTGGAAATGTGGGAAATAAAAACTTGATAGCAGTAAAAATCGGTGATGTCAATAACAGTGCCGATGCTGCCAACACTCGGAGCAGCGACGGCGCAGTAAGCA
Organism: Saprospiraceae bacterium; assembly: GCA_043778415.1. Taxonomy (GTDB): domain Bacteria; phylum Bacteroidota; class Bacteroidia; order Chitinophagales; family Saprospiraceae; genus JAYUHK01. The sequence continues at coordinate 4,575 of JAYWGG010000211.1, read as the reverse complement.
TAGAAGCCGAAGACGAATGGTTGGAGCAAGGAAAAACGTATCGGATTCCTTTGAAGGTAAAGGGTTTCGACAATATATTGGGTTTTCAGGGTGCTTTCAAGTTTGATAGCAAGTCGTTGAAAATCAAAGATTTAGAGAATAAAAAGTTACCGAAGTTCGATGAAAGTAACATCGGTTGGCTGCAGTTAGAGCGTGGAATTTTGAATTTTAGCTGGGACGGCGGCGGCGGACTTCCGAATGGTCAGACGCTCAAAGACGGTGAAATCATTTTTGAGTTGCAGATAGAAGCCAAAGCGAGTGTGCGGTTGAGTTCGGTCTTGCAGTTTTCGACACAACAAACGCCAGCAGAGGCTTACGCCAACGACGGAGCTTTGTACGATTTGAATTTGCAGTATCACCGCGCCAAATCGGAGGTCGAAAGAGTAGAGTTGTATCAAAATCAACCCAATCCGTTTGCAGAATCCACTACGATTGGGTTTCATTTACCAGAGGCTACTGGTGCGAAATTTGAGATTTTTGATCTTGCGGGCAGGCTCTGCAAAACGATAGAGGACAACTTCTCGAAGGGATACAATGAGCTGACAATCCGCGCAAAAGATTTGCCTTACACGCAAGGAGTTTTTTACTACCGCCTTCAAACAGCGCAGGGCGCAACCGAAACGAAGAAGTTGATTTTGCAATAAATTAAAAAAATATTCACTTTTTGTGAATCAAGAAATATAAAAATCCGCAGACAATGCGGCATTACAAAAGCTAAATATTTAAAATATCTCTACACAAGATATTTTTTATAAAGATAAGGTTTTTGGGATGGGATGGTCCCGCCGCTCAAAGGAGGGAATGGGACCTCCCCTAACCAAAAAGCCGAGCCGAAGGGTAGCAAACGAGCTACAATCCACGCGGCAACTTACGCACGAGAAAGCATATTTAACGAGTAACCAGACCCGAATAAACGACTTTTTTCTTTAACCGTTAGTGACTTACAACCAAACTGCACGAGCTATTACGAATCAACAGAGATTCCGAAGACTCCTGTTTCCTTTTTCCGGTAGAGCGACTCTGTTTTCCCAAAAGCAGCAGTTCGCCCTATCGGAATTTTTTGAGTTGTTTTGAAATAGAATGTTATTTTCCCAAACCTTAAAATATTGTTAAAATTAAGTTTTGAATTTTTTATTTTTCGTAAAAAATAAAAAATTCTTTCCTTGCTTTTTAGCCTTATTTTGCAACAATCACTAACGATGAAAGCACCAAAATTATTAATTTGCGCAGCCGTCGCTTTTTTTTCTTTTTTTGTCCAAAAAATAACCGCCCAATGTTCTCTGACTTGTCTGGGCGACGTACAAATCTCTTTAAGTGCCGATAGCTGCAAAGCATTGGTCATTCCAGAAGTGCTTTTGAGCGACCCATCGCTCTGCACAGGTACGAAAATCGTAGAAATCCTCGATTCGCTCGGCAACGTCATACCCAGCAGTCCGTACATAGATGCCAACTATATTGGGCAGACCCTCGTGGCACGCGTCACGCACCCCGCAAGCGGAAATCGCTGCTGGACAAACCTCCACATCGAAGACAAAACCGCTCCCGTACTCATCTGTCGAGATACTTTTTTGCTCTGCAACCAAACACCCAATCCAGCCACGTTGGGCTACCCAACGGCTTACGACAACTGCGGACAGTCGTTTTCACTCACTTACAGCGATATTTTTCAGGAATATGCTTGCGGAGGAATCTACACCGCCGTCTATATCCGCACTTGGACTGCCATTGACATTTCTGGAAATGTGAGTACTTGCGTTCAGAATATTTTTGTCAAAAAAGCAACGCTGGCAGATGTTGTTTTTCCTGCTCATTTGGACGGATTCGTGCAGCCCGCGCTTCAATGCGGCGCATCTACTTCTCCGACTTCGGTGGGCGAACCGACGGTTTTCGGGTCGTCTATCAACGCTTTTTCTTGCTCGCTCGTCGCCATCTATGACGATATTGTTATCAATACTTGCGGCGGAAGTTTCAAGATTGTCCGTACTTGGACAGTTTCTGATGCCTGCACGGGAGCTTATCTGACGGGCGTTCAGCTCATCAAAGTAGGTGATTTTTTGCCGCCCAACATGGTGGCGCAAGGCGATACCACGATTAGCACCAACCTGAACGCTTGTACCGCTACGTTCAAAATACCGCTTCCGAGTGTCACAGATGCTTGCTCCAACTGGACGCTCCAAACTTCCATAGATGCGCCCGCCGTTTATGTGGATTCTTCGCGGCTCGCCACTGGACTGCCGATTGGAAATACGGTCGTCACTTACACCGCTGCCGATGCCTGCGGCAACGTCGCTGCGCACACTTTTACAGTCACTGTCACCGACCAAGTCGCGCCAGTCGCCGTCTGCGCCCAACTGACTCAAATTGACCTCGACAACACAGGGCAAGCCACGCTTTTCGCTAATTCATTGGACGCTGGAAGCCACGACAACTGCGGGATTCAAGGTTTTGAAATAAGACGATTGGATAAAAATCTTCCCCTCGATTCGTTGGCTCATTTCGACTGCGCCGATGTGGATAGCACGGTTTCGGTCGTGTTGCGAGTTCGTGACGCAGTCGGCAATCTCAATACTTGTACGGTACAAATAACGGTGAAAGATAAATTAGCTCCAAGCATAACTTTTTGTCCCGCCAATTTGACCCTCGAATGTGGCAGCACCAACTACTCAAACACAGCAATCACTGGCGTAGCAACTGCTTCCGACAACTGCCAAGCCAGCATCTCGCACAGCGACCAAAATAACCTAACGGCTTGCGGAACGGGAACTATCGCCCGTACATGGAAAGCAACCGACCGAGTAGGACTGACCGCCGTTTGCGTCCAGACCATTACGCTGAAAAATTCAAGTCCATTTTTTATCAATAAAATAAACACTCTTGACCCCATCGACGACGTAGAGTGGCCCGCCGACATCAGCACGACCGCTTGCGGAGCTGCTACTCAACCCGTCACGACAGGCGAGCCAAAAATTTTGAACAATCGCGCCCTTTGCAACTCGCTGGCTATTACTTACGCCGACCAAGTTTTTCCTATCCAAGCTCCGTCTTGTTACAAGATTATCCGCAAATGGACGATTATTGATTGGTGCCAATACCAGTTAGGCTCTGTGACTGGCGTGGGCGTTTGGGAATACAAACAGACTATCAAAGTGTCAAATATCATTGCGCCGACTTTCACGAGTAGCTGCAACGACACGACGATATTGGTGCTGCCTACCCAATGCGAAGCTACCGCCGTGACGCTGAAAGCTACCGCGTCCGATGACTGCACTTCTAACGGTTTGCTGCGCTGGACTTTCAAAATTGACAAAGACAACAACGGGACGATTGATACTTCGGGGACTTCCAGAACCGTCAATCTCCAGATATCGGTTGGCAGACATCGCCTTTTCTGGACGGTCGAAGACGGCTGCGGCAACATAAAATCTTGTAATTATTTAGTCACCATCAAGGACGGCAAAAAGCCAACTCCTGTTTGTATCAACGGTGTTGCGGCGAGTTTGATGCCGACTACGGGCAGCGTCGCGCTTACGCCCGAAATGTTGGACGGTGGAAGTTATGACAACTGTACCGCCGCCGCCCAACTCGTCAAAACACTGACTCCCAGCACATTTACTTGCGACAATCGGGGACCTAATATCGTCCGTCTGACTGTCACAGACGCTGCGGGCAACAGTGATTTTTGTACTACTTTGGTACGGATTCAGGACAACAGCCAGATTTGTCCGCCTTCGGTAAATGGTGCGACTATTTCGGGATTGATTCAGACCCAATCTGGTCAAAATATTGCTGGCGTGAATGTTAGTATTGGAAATAATATTTTTCCGAATGTGCTGACCACTGCGGCGGGCGATTACAATTTTACCAATCTCCTGACGGGTTTCAACTATCAAGTGACTCCCGCCAAAGACACGAACCCGCTCAATGGCGTTTCGACTTTCGACTTGGTGCTGATGAGTCGGCACATACTCGGCATCACGCCGTTTACGTCGCCTTACCAACTCATCGCCGCCGACATCAACCGAAGTGGGACGATTACGACATTCGATATGGTACAACTCCGACAGCTTATTCTGGGAAATGTGAGCCGTTTTCAGAACAATACTTCGTGGCGGTTTGTGGATAAAAATTTCATATTTCCGGACTCGTCCAATCCATTTTTGACGACTTTTCCCGAAACCTGTCCTTTGGATAGTCTGATGGCGGACAAGCAGGTAAATTTTGTAGGAATAAAAATCGGCGACCTGAACGGAAATGTTCAGACCTCTGATGTCACAGCTTCGAGCAATGCGGAAAGAGCCGCCGCTCAACTGCTGACTATTTCGGCAGCCGACCAAGCGTTGGTGGCAGGAAAAACCTATACGGTAGCTTTGTCATCGGAGAAGAAAATAGCGGGTTTGCAGATGACACTCGGCTTCGATGCCGACGCATTGGAGTTTGAGGGCGTAGAAAATACTGCTGACTTCGGAGAGGAAAATATTGCTGCGCAACAAATTTCCGAAGGAAAAATCCCGATGATTTACATTCAAAACAGCGACA
>JAYWGG010000210.1:0-5197 GCA_043778415.1 Saprospiraceae bacterium | reverse complement strand
GTTAGATTTTCGTTACGATGCACGGCATCGCGCCTCAAATCTGCCTTGTTTTGACCCAAAATTCTGCGGCACAATATTCAGTACCTTATTTTCTTTTCATTCCTTAATAGTTTGCTTTTGTATATTTGAAACACTTCTAAAATAAAATACTTCTTTTTTCTGTCAAATTACAATCAATTGCTGCGATATTTTCTCGTCATAATGCCTTGCATTGCGCCTCAAAAATGCCTTGCTATTGATTGAATTTATTGGAAAAATTTGAGTGTGTAATTTTTTCTTCGTTCCTTTGTGAAAATATTTTTGATGCCTGCACATCTTTTTTATCAATATTTGGAGCAAAATAGCCTTTTGCGAGAGCCAAAATCGCTTTACGAGCCAGCCGATTATATCCTTCAGTTGGGTGGAAAACGTTTGCGTCCGCAGCTGCTTTTGATGAGTTATCAACTGTTTCGGTCAGATGTGGAGCGGGCTTTGTCGGCTGCTTTTTCGATAGAAATTTTCCACAATTTCAGCCTCGTCCACGACGACATTATGGACAAAGCCGATGTGCGACGCGGAAAACCGACCGTCCACGTCAAATATGGCACGAATGCAGGCATTTTGAGCGGCGACGCTATGCTGATTTTGGCATACCAGCATCTGGCAAAATGTGAAAGTTCTTTTTTGTCACAAATTTTAGATATTTTTAATAAATTTGCTTTGCAAGTTTGCGAAGGACAGCAATACGATGTGGATTTTGAGCAACGTGCGGACGTGACTATTCCCGAATATCTGCGAATGATAGAATTAAAAACAGCCGTTTTGTTGGCTGGTGCTATGCAAATTGGGGCGGTATTGGCAAATGCGTCCTCCGAAGAGGCGCAACATCTCTACGAATTTGGGCGCAACATCGGCATCGCGTTCCAACTACAAGACGATATTTTGGACACATTCGGCGACGCGGCTACTTTCGGAAAAAAAATCGGCGGAGATATTTCCCAAAATAAAAAAACATTTTTAGTCCTCAAAGCACTCGAAATCGCGGGCGAAGAAAGTAAGGCAGAACTGCTGTTTCAACTTTCCACCCCAACAATCGAGGGCAACGAAGCGCGAAAAATAGAAACTGTTACCCAAATATTCAAAAAACTAAATATTCTTCAGCTCGCCAATGTCGTCAAAAACGGCTACCAACAGGCAGCTTTTGGGCATCTTGATGCGCTCAAAGTGCCGGAAGAGCGCAAGCAAGCCCTTCGGGACTTGGCGGCAGAAATGCTCGTGAGAGCGATTTAAAAAATTTTCAACTTACTGATAGTCAATATGTTATTACCAATTTTTGCCTACGGGCAACCCGTCCTGAAGCGAGTGGCGGACGCAATAGAACCGACCTACCCCGATTTTCAAAAATTGCTCGCTGATATGTGGGAAACTATGTACCACGCCAAAGGAGTTGGGTTGGCGGCACCTCAAATAGGGCTTTCTATCCGGCTTTTTGTGATGGACACGATACAGATAGACGACGAAGATGCGGGCAAAGAAAATGGTGTGAAGGCTGTTTTTATCAACGCTCAAAAGCTCGAAGAGGGCGGTAAATCGTGGTCGTATGAAGAAGGCTGCCTCAGCATTCCCGAATTGCGGGGCGAAGTGGAGCGTCCCGAAACTATCCGTTTGCGGTATATGAACGAGCGATTTGAGTGGAAAGAAGCTACTTTTGACGGCATCAACGCTCGAGTAATCCAGCACGAATACGACCACACGGAAGGGATTTTATTCATTGACAAACTAAAACCGCTCAAAAAACAACTCATTCGCCGCCGCCTCGAAGCCATCAAATTAGGAAATATAAAATCTAATTATAAATTGAAGTTTGCTAAAAAATAGTTGTCACAAAAGTAATTATTTTCTACCAAAATCTGCTGGGATTTCGCCCCAATCTTCGGTCTTCCATTTGATGATTGGGTTGGAATAAGTGTTGCTTTCGAGCCAACTTTCGGCGCGCTCGATGAGGTCAAAAATGGGCTGATTTCTTTTAGTTTCCCCCAAAGTTGTTTTGGCTTTTTTGGCTTTGAGCCAAGCGATTCCCGTTTTGGAGTCTGTATAAATCGGCGTGTCGAGCTTGCCCAATTTTTTTAGAAAAGCGATGCCATGCACCAAGCCCAAAAACTCACCGATGTTGTTAGTGCCTTCCAGAAACGGTCCTTGTCGAAAAAGTTCTTCTTTTGTGCGCGTGTTCACGCCTCGATATTCCATTGCGCCGGGATTGCCGCTGCACGCTGCATCTACCGAAATACTGTCCCAAATAATATTTGATTTGGACGATTTTAAACCGCTTTTTGGAGCATCTTTTTTTGCAAAAGCTGCTTTCGGCGCACTCGCCCGGTAGGCTTTTTCGGCTTCCAACGGGGACTCAAAAGATTGGTAGCGCGCGCCCTGAAAGGCATTTACTTGTGATTTACATTCGTCCCAAGTGAGATAAATACCCGGTTTTACGCCTGCCCAGACGACATAATATTTTTGTTTTTTTGCCATTATTTCATTTCTTACTCAAAAAATCAAGTGCAAAAATAACAAATTTTCTTACTTTGCTCCAAACCGAAGTTCGCAGCGCGTGGCAATAAATTCGGGCGAGCTGACGTAAGGTCTGAGCTTTATTTTGAGGTTGTATTTGCCTTTGAGCAGCATGGATTTTGCGTCCACGAAAGTCGGTACCAAGTCGAGTTCGACACCTATTCGACTGTCTTGAATTTGTTCGCGGTAAAAAATTTCTTTCTCATACGTTGGGTCGTCGTCCGTAAACATCGTGACAGATACGCGGTCTAAAAAATCAAATTTCGCGCCCGAACTTACATTGAACATCTTCATACCCAACGGATTGATGGCGTTGAGCTGGCTCGAAATTCGTTTGCCGCCCGCCGTAAAAAAACGCGTCGTGTCGCTCGCAATATCTCGAATAATATAAACGTGTTCGTCAATCGGATTCAGTCCCGCCGCCATCTCGAATATCTGCGTATAAGTCATTTCAAACAAGGGTTTGTCGTCTTTTTTGCATCGGCAAAAAGACAAAATAAACAAGCCCGATAAGAGTAAGAGAATATTTTTTTTCATAAAAATAAAAATTTTATAGCAGCGGTAGCCATTTAATTTTTGGCATACATCTCACAAAAGTAACAAAATAAAGGAACGCTGAAGGCGGATAAAAAGTATTTTAGAAAAAAATTTATGATTTTTTGGAAACTTCGTCCGAATTTATTTTTTAGAAATCTAACTTTTTAGCCGCAAAATATCTGGCAGATTTCGCCCAAGTCCGTCATAATCCAAGCCGTAGCCTATCACAAAATGGTTCGGAATTGTGAAGCCCACATAATCTATCGGCAGCTTTACTTGCAGCGCGTCGGGTTTGAAAAGCAGCGTCACAAGCGTCACAGATGCTGGCTGCTGCTGCTCCAAAAGCTCCAAAAAATACTGCATCGTGCGCCCGCTGTCCACAATATCTTCCACCACTATTATGTGCCGATTGCGAATTTCCAACTCCAAACCGAGCGCGGTCGTTATAGTTTTGGAGGACGAAGTGCCTACGTAAGAATGTAGCTTCACGAATGATATTTCGCAAGTCATATCACACGCACGCGCCAAATCGGCTACAAAAACAAACGCTCCGTTGAGAACGCCCAACAAAATCGGATTTTTTTCGGCATACTTTTGGGTCAATTCTTTGCCCAACTCTCGGACGCGGGCGCAGATTTGCTCGGCAGTCAAGAAGGGTTCAAATGTAAGGTCGTGTACGGTTGTCATTCTTTTATTCACTTTTCATTTTGTCCGTATTTCGCCTGAAATTTCCGATTCAGAGCCTTTTGCTTGTCGTCCAAATCCAATTTTTTTCCTTTCAGGTAAGCAATTTCTACACGGCTGCTGCGCATATCCAAAGCGTCGCCTTCGCTGATGAAGAACGTCGCATCTTTACCAATCTCCAAGCTGCCGACGGTTTTTTCGATGCCCAATATCTTTGCAGTGTTCAGCGTCAGTGCCGAAATTGCAGCTTCTTTTGGCAATCCAAAACCCACTGCCTGCCCTGCTTGAAAAACCAAATTGCGCTGTTGCCAAGTTTCTTTGTTGCTGAAAGCGAACAAAATACCTGCATCATAAAGTATTTTTGCGTTCTTAAACGGCTGGTCTATATCATCGTCTTCCCGAATGGGAAGACTTTGAGAGCGACCTAAAATGACCGAAATTTTATTTTCCTTCAAAAAATCTTTTACCAAATAGGCTTCGGCAGCTCCCACAATCACAGGCGAAATGCCATATTTTTTGGCAAAAAGAACTGCTTGGGAAATACCTTTGGCGTAATTGGTATGAATAAAGAGTATTTTTTTGCCCTCAAAAATGTCACGCATAGCGTCAAATTTCAAATTTTTTTGGGTCAAATTTTCTTTTTTGGAATACGCAAAAGCCTCATTAAAAAACTCCTCCAACTCCCTAAATTGTCGGCTGTATTCATCATTTTTTGCCTTTCCCGCGCTGTCGTCATCGTCGTCGTTGGGGAAATTGCTCATGTTTGGAAAGTTCAGATGAACACCCGACTCCGCCCGGTACGCCGCGTCTTCCCAGTTCCAACCGTCGAGCTGGACGATAGCCGAAGTGCCGCTAATCCTGCCTCCCTGCGGCACGATTTCTGCCAACAAAACGCCATTGGAGCGGACAGTCGGAATGATGCGAGAATCTGTATTATAGGCGATAATTGCTCGGACATTGGGATTGAAACTACCCGTTTCCTCTACGTCGTTGGTGGAGCGGACGGCATCAATTTCACGCAGCCCCAGCAGCGTGTTGGGAGCGATAAATCCGGGATAAATATGTTTTTTTTGTACGTCCAAAACACGATAATCTGCGAAAAGTGCGCGCTCCGACTGTTTGCCCACGAAAGTAAATACGCCGTCGGAAAAAGCTATCATCGAATTTTCGATGACTTCTCCGTTGCCCAAGTGTGCGGTAGCTCCGGTGAGTAAAATTTTTTCTTTTGACGCGATGGAAGTATTGGATTGGGCGTGCAAATTATTTGTAAAAAAGCCAACACAAAATAGAAATAAAAAAAATAATTTATTGCGCATAAAAAATATTTGTTAATTAAAAAAACAGTTTTACAACCTGATGCAATATGCATCAAACATTTATAGAAAAATATATGGTACATCGCGTCCGACCCCGAAGGGGTCGCAGATATAGG
>JAYWGG010000209.1:0-19139 GCA_043778415.1 Saprospiraceae bacterium | reverse complement strand
TCCGAAGTGCGCGCATTCGGAGGTCAGAAAGTTCAGTCGGAAAAAGTATCACTTTGGGTCTTCCAGTTACCAACCAGTGACCGTAATGCACCTCAAACCCAGCATTTCGCATCTTCAAAACAGCTTTACCAAACGGATTATTGTAGTCTTCGGAAGGTTCAAACTCGACGTTGGCGTGTTGGCTAAAGTATGGTCCGATGAGGGCGAAACGCTCGCCCCAAGTCTGGACGATACTGGGTACTTTGCTCCGAATGACGGTATAAATGCCGCCTACTTGGTTGCAAACTTCCCAAGCGGATTCGATGAGCAATGGCGATGAATTGTTGATAACCATAGATAAAATAATTTTAGAAACGCGTTATTGAACTTTTGATTATGAACGAATAAAAATGGATAGCTTATTTTACACGCATTCCTTAATCATCGCTAATGTAAATATTTTCAATGAATTTTTTCATTAAATGCGTAATTATTTTACCAAAAAAGGGTTTTATTTCAATATTTCGGCGAATGGATAAGAAAAAGCGGTCATTAATTTACCTTTTACTGATTTTATTGTGCGTGATAGTTCTTTGAAGACTGCACTTGAACCGCTCAATGTCATCTGACCTTTTGTAGAGGTGTTTTTGACTCACGCCACTATGGACGCGCTTGCGCCAGAGGTTGAAACTTCCCCTTTTGAGTTCTTTTCGCATCAACGCGACCACTTCATTTTCACTCATCTCGAACTGCATTTTTATCGCCTCAAAGGGAGTGCGGTCTTCCCAAGCCATCTCAATAATTCTATCAATATCAATCACAGATAGTATTTTTTTTTCCATAATTTTATTTTTTTTTACAAAAAAAGCAACGAAAAATTACTGTTTTTGGGATATAAATTTTGACTTTTATAGATAATAAACATCACAAAGTTAGAAAATAATTACTACTTTTGCGAAGAATTTATCAAATATTATTTATAACAAACAACAAATTTTTGGGTAAATAATCTTAAAAACAGCAAAATGGACGTTAAAGTTGGTATATTTTTGGAGAAAGCTACGAAGTGGCGGCAGGAGTTGGAGCATTTGCGGGCTATCATTCTCGATTGCGGGCTGACCGAAGAGTGGAAGTGGCGCGTACCTTGCTACACTTTTGAGGGTAGCAACATAGTATTGATAAATAGCTTCAAAGGTTACTGTGCAGTAGGATTTTTCAAAGGCGTTTTGCTCAAAGATGTGGAAGGTATTTTGTACCAACAGACCGAAAATTCGCAGTCGGCAAGGCTGATTCGCTTTTCTAATTTGCAGGAAATAACGGAGTCGCAGTCTGTTTTGAGGTCGTATATCCAAGAGGCGATGGAGATAGAAAAAGCAGGACTGAAAGTAGAATTTAAAAAAAATACCGAACTCGTATTTCTCGAAGAGTTGCAACAAAAATTAGAGGAAATTCCAGCTTTTAAAAAGGCTTTTTACGGCTTGACTCCGGGACGACAAAGAGCTTATGACCTTTATTTTTCTGCTCCCAAGCAATCTCAAACTCGACAGTCGAGAATTGAAAAATACACGCAGCAAATTTTGGACGGAAAAGGCATCAACGATTGTACTTGTGGATTATCTAAAAAATTTCCATACTGTGACGGCTCACATAAAGAACTAAAATTAATAAAATAAAAATTTAACAAATAATTAACTTTTAAAATAAAACGTGAAAAATAAAATAATATTAATATTTCTTCTTTTAATAAGCAATATTTCGCTGGCACAAAAATCAAACACGGGCAACTGGTTTATTTATTTTGGCAATCAAGCCATCAATAAAAAATGGAATTGGTGGAACGAAGTTCAGTACCGCAACTATAATATTGTAGGTGACTTGCAGCAGCTAATCTTGCGAACAGGCTTTGGCTACAACCTTTCTGAAAACAACAATAACCTGTTATTTGGCTATGCTTTCGTCAATTCGCAGCGATATGTGACCAACTCTTCCGACAAAATAGCTTCCAACGAACACCGACTTTATCAACAATTCGTCACTCGCCAAAACTTTGGTAGAGTATTCGTGCAGCATCGGTATCGGGTCGAGGAGCGTTTTTTGAAAGATGATTTTCAGATGCGTTTCCGCTATTTTTTGTCTTTAAATGTTCCGTTGAATAACAAAACGATGATAAAAAATACTTGTTACTTTTCGGCTTATGACGAGATATTTATCAACGGACAAAACAGTCTTTTCGACCGCAACCGTTTGTACGGTGCATTGGGTTATGTCATCAATAAAAATATAAGAGTAGAATTAGGTTTTATGGCTCAAACACTTGAAAAAACCAATCGTAACCAATTTCAGATTGTAATATTCAATAATTTACCGCTTTATGGTAATTAAATTATTTTTTGGCAGAATATACTTTCGTAGAAATATTTTAGAAAAATAAGAATCTACGTTCAACTTTTGCTCCGAAATGGATTTAATAATTTACACCAAATCCAATCGAGGGTCTAAATAAGTGTTCAATAAGTCCGACAAAATATTTATAATTACGAATATCAGTGACGTAAAAATTATCGCTCCCAGCACTACGGGAAGGTCAAAATTGAGCAGCGCATTGACCGTCAAGTCGCCAATTCCTTTGAAGTTGAAAACACTTTCTACAAAAAAAGCACCAGCCAACAGCGATGCCATCCACCCAGAGATGGACGTGATGAGTGGGTTTACTGCGTTGCGCAGCACGTGGCGAAAAAGCACGATTGAGCTTCTTAAGCCTTTGGCTTTGGCGGTTTTTATGTAATTTTGCGACAGATTTTCTATTACAATACTTCTTGTTAGCTGCGAAATAATTGCTACTGGGCGCAATCCCAGCGCAATAGTGGGAAGTATTAGATTTTTCCAAACGATAATTTCGTTCCCAAAATCATCGTACTCAAAAATACTGCCCTGTAAATTCAAATTTGTGACATGGCTAAAATAGTACCCAAAAAATAATGCCAACAACATAGCGGCGACATACGTAGGCAGGGAATACCCAATCACGGACAATGCGTTGATACAAAAATCAATTATTGTATTTTGATGTACCGCCGAAACTACTCCAAGAGTAATGCCTAAAATTATTGCAATAAAAATGGCAAACAGTGACAGGATTAAAGTCTTTGGAAATGCGTTTTCTATCATCGCAGCGACCAATTCTCCTGTTTGAAAAGAATTTCTCAAATAAGGGAATTTAAGAATAAATGTGGTTTTGGCAGCCTGAACCAATACAATTTTTGAATACGGTAACTTATCTAAATCCGTCGTATTATGAGCAGAAATGGGAGAAATATCGTTCAAATAGCTCAATAATTGCACATAGAGTGGCTGATTGAGTCCTAATTGGCTTCTTTTAAGTTCTAATGTTTTTTGGTCTGTTCGCTGCCCAAATGTCAATCTCGCAGGGTCAATCGGTGCTAAAAAAATTATCGAACTTAACAAAACTGTGACGGAAACTACTACCAACAATCCGTATAATATTTTTTTCAGAATATATTTAAAATTCACTTATTTGGTTTTTTGTTAGCTGACGTAAATTAATTTTTCATCTAAAATACTTTTAAAATATCCAATAGACTGTAATTCTAAACCTTGCTCGGAAGATATTTTTAGAAAATCAGCAATATTTTCACTTTCTACAGCTACCAACAAGCCACCGCTTGTCTGCGGGTCAGCGAGAATATTTCTCTGAAAATTTGTAATTTCTGCGATTTTATGACCGTAACTTTCCCAATTTCTAACAGTTCCACCCGGAATACAACCTTGCTCCAAATATTCGATAATAGTGTTTTTATCCAAAATAGGGATATTTTCAAACTGAATAACAGCAGAAAGTTGGCTGGCTTCGCACATCTCCGAAAGGTGTCCCAACAGTCCAAACCCTGTCACATCGGTCATAGATTTTACATAATTTAGTGTACCATATATTTCACCGATTTTATTCAGTTTTAACATATTATTGATAGCCAGATTTGCGTGTTCGTCTTTTAATTTATCCTTTTTTTGGGCAGTTGTCAGAATACCTACACCGAGCGATTTGGTCAAGAAAAGTTGGCAGTTGGCAGTTGCTCCACCATTTTTTTTGAGATGCTTTACTTTAACTTTTCCCGTAACAGCCAAACCAAATATCGGCTCGGGGCTATCAATACTATGCCCGCCAGCCAACGGAATACCGGCTTCTTGGCAAGCACTTCGCGCACCTTCGAGCATCGCGTTTGCTACTTCGGGAGGAAGTTGGTTGATTGGAAATCCCAGAATTGCGATAGCCAATAGGGGAGTGCCGCCCATCGCATAAATGTCACTAATAGCGTTGATTGACGCAATTTTTCCAAAATCAAAAGCGTCATCAACGATGGGCATAAAAAAATCGGTCGTACTTACGATCGCCGTCCCGTCGCCCAAGTCAAAAACGGCAGCGTCGTCGCGTTCTTCATTACCAACTAAAAGGTTTGGAAAAATTGCTTTGGGAGTATCAGTATGTAAAATTTTGTCCAAAACGGCTGGCGAAATCTTGCAGCCACAACCCGCTCCGTGACTGTATTGAGTGAGCTTAAAATCTTTATAATTAACTTTTTGTGACATTACTTTTATTTATTAATATTTGTCAATAGTGACATAGCAATTTGGTGAAAATTCTCGTTTTCAAACTTTAAAGTATAGATATTTTGCGATACATTAACTGCCAGACAGTGACTGTATGTTTTGTCGTAATACTGCAACGCTACGCCAGCCGCAGCCGCCAAGTCACAGTTTTCGACAGCGTGGATTGCATTTTTAAACTGCAAACCTCCAATTTTTTTATGAATTTTTTGAAAAGAATTAATTAACATTTCAGAGCTATTCTCTTGATAATCAGCAATAATATTATTCACTCTGGTATCAAACGGAATTTCTAAATCAATCAAGGTAGATGCTATCTTTTTGTCCCAAAAATGTTGAGGAATAGAATTTTTTCCGATGGTGCGGCTTTCATTTTCTATCCAGATTTTTTTTGTGGGATTGAGAAAAAATAATTCTGTAAGTAACTGATTTTCAAACTGTTCTGTGGTTGGCTGCGGCAGGTTTTCTAATTCGCCGAATGCAGAACCCTTATGATTTGCTATTTTTTCAAGGTCAATAACTTGCTCACCCAACTGTGCTAACTCGTGCAAAATATGCGTTTTTCCACTGCCCGTCTTTCCGCCAAGTACCACAAACTCGTAAGGCGACAAATCAAATTCGTTGAGCAAAAACTGTCGGTATTTTTTGTAGCCACCCTCCAAAAGCCGTACTTCAAATCCAGCTAATTCGAGCAACCAAGCCATGCTGCTGCTGCGCTTTCCGCCACGCCAACAGTAGAGAACTACGGAGTTAGATTTTGAAAACTTTTTTGCTTTTTGTACAAATTGTGACAATTTAGGTCCTACCAATTCCAATCCTAACAACAATGCTTTTTCGGGGCTTGCATTTTTATATTTTGTACCGATCGCCGCTCGCTCCGCATCAGAAAGAAGTGGAAGATTCCGCGCGCCGAAAATGTGACCTTGCAAAAATTCTGACGGACTTCTCACGTCAAAAATAGTGACCGAATCTTGTAAATAAAGTAGTTGGAGTGGAGTGATTTTTTCTGCCATAAATTTGGTCGGACGGTGTGTGATTATCGTAAAAAAATACCAAAAACACTACAAATGTAACTTGGCTTTTCTACCTAAAAGTACTTCTTTGGACTCCACTCGCTCGGGATCTGGCACGCAACAATCGACTGGACACACCGCCGCACACTGCGGTTCTTCATGGAATCCAACACATTCCGTACACTTGTCGGGTACGATATAATAAAAATCATTGGCGACTGGCGCGTGCTTAAAATCGCTATCTGTGACACTGCCATTTTCTAAATTATAGTCACCTTTGAGGCTCGTACCGTCACTAATCGCCCATTCTACACCGCCTTCGTAGATGGCATTGTTGGGACATTCAGGCTCACAAGCACCGCAGTTAATACATTCGTCTGTTATTACTATCGCCATAAAATGAGTATATTTTGGATAAAAACCCTATTCGGTAGAAGTACCGAATAGGGTTTTTGTGACATCAATTTTTAGATTTTAATTCTTAAAATAAGAACTTTCATTTTTTCCTTTTGCTTCTACTTTGTCAAATCGAGCTTTAAATTCTTTCGCTTTCTCAAGGTCGCTTGTTTTTGCAAAAATCTCTTTCAAAGCGATTAAAGTATTTCTATCATTGGCGTTGTAGGATTCCGCTTTTTGAAAATACGGTAATGCTTGACCAAAAATCTCTTTGATTTCGGCAGTCAATTTGTCGTATTTTTTTTGTCCTTCGCTGCTGTAATCATCGGCTAATTTTTGTAATTCCTTCGTTTTTGCAGCCGCTTTGTTGTAGTAAAGTGCGCCACAGCTGTAAAGTGCATCTACATATTTAGGGTCTTTTTTTAATGCTTGACCGTAATAATCAAGGGCAAAATCAAAGTTTTCTTTAGCTTTGACTTCGTTGCCAGCCGCCAAATTATTTTGGTACAAATTGTCATAAATATTGCCCAAAGTCAAATAAAGTGCCACATTATTGGGTTCTTTTGAAATCGCTAATTTTAACTTATCGGTCAAAATATCCAACTTATTTTCCTTCAAATAATGATTGATTTCGCTAAAAAGCAAGCTCGAGTCATCTGGAAATTTTTTGCGACCTTCTTCCAAGATTAAAATTGCGGCAGCTTTATCTTCATCATATTTCAACTTATACAGATTTTCGTACACCGCAGGGTCGTTGTATTTTGCAGCATATAATTTCTCCAAAATCGGTCTTGCCTCCGCTTTCATTCCCGCACTTGTGGCGCAAATGCCCGCATAAAAGCGATATTTGCTAATTTCTTCCTCTGTAAGTGTATTTTTTTCTCCGCTTGTTTTCAATATTTCCTGAATATCTACGACGGCAGCAAAACATTCGTAGGCAGATTTTACATTTTTTTCAGAATATTTATCCGAACCCATATTGCGCAAATGGTTGTTGCAATCTCTCAAACCCTTGATGGCATCGCCTTTTTCCCATTTTTTTTGACCGAGTTCCAGTCCTTTTTTGAAAGCCTTATAAGACTCCAAAGCCGCGTCGGGAAAAGCACTTTTGAACTCCATTTTTTTGGTAGCTGCTATGAGTTGGTTGTTTTGATCCCTGTCACAAAGTGAGCTATAAATACTACCTTTTAAATTTTGTGTTTTACAAAGTACTTTTGTGACATCGTTTGCGGCAGCAAAATCAATATTTTTTTTCGCTTCGTCCAATTTAGCGGAGCTTCCGTTGGGGTCGAGGTTGAAGTTATCGTAGGCTTTGGAAGCTGATTTTAGAGCTTTCTCGGGGTCTGTAATTTCTTGTGCGCACGCGTTAGAAAATACAAAAATGAGCGACAAAAGGCTCCAACATAATTTTTTCATTGTTATTATTTTGAGTTTTGATAAATTGTATTGATTCTATCAGTTTGATAAATCTCTTTACGGTGCAAAATTGAAGAAAAATTTTTAAAAAACTGTTAATCTTTACTGTTTATTTCGTTAATGTTTGTTAAATAATGACCAATATTGAGTGGTTTGTTTCGACAAAAGACAAGCTCAAAGATAGCAAAAAAATAGAACATTAAAATTTGCTGTCAAAACAAACAAAAATGTGTACCAATTTTGCACCTTTTTACGTCCAAACTTAATGTGTCTAAAAAAAATCGACCCAAAAAAATAAAATATATTTAAAAATACTATATCTTTGTGTTGGAGAATTTACTTACGATTCAATAAAGCAGTCCAGAAATTATGCAAAACCGATTTTTAACCACCTTACTTTCCCTTCTTTTATTTGCCAATCATCTTTTTGCCGACGATATTTATGTGAAATACGATCCTGCAAAATCCGACCGATACGAGTATCGGCTGACGGATAAAAGTGGCGAAAATTCTTTCGTGGCTTACCGATTTGGCTCTGCGGATAACGGTCAAATTGTGTTTGAGGTAGGCTTGGAAGAAAAGACTTATCAGCCGCAACTCAACGGTACGCTGCTCAATATCAAGGATTTAGTGTTGAATGAGGAGTTTGTCCAAGAAGTAAATCGGGGTTCTAAAAGCCTTTATATCGTCCAACAAGATAAAAAAGGCTATCGAATTTCACTCGTTATTTTGGGAAATTATTTGAAACAAAATGCGTCTGGCGAACTGGCTCTCACGTCCGCAGATTATCATTTTAGCTTCAAAGAAGGCATCAGAAATGTAGGCACCAATCTCGCCAGCGAAGAATCCGAATCGTACATTTATTTTACGCAAACCGATAAAAATACTTGTCGCAATACTTATTATTTCAAAGAAATTCCGAAGGACTCCAATAAGCCTTTTACCGAGTTTTCTTTGATGCCCGAAATCGGCGTAATAAGCGAAAAAACTGGGTTTTCGGGCGAAGAGGCGGAGCAAAATAAACTCGAATTGGTGTCTATCAATAACATTCAGATAGACGAATATCTGAAAGATTTTTGCGCAGGAAAAAATATGCGTCCGCAAAATGGCTCGTCCGACGAACCTATTGTTAAGAGTCCGACTTCCAAAAATAAAAACAAAAATCAACCAGAAGACGTGCTTGCGGCGCGAAGTGGTCAGACTGTGAATTGTGAGGGCGTAAGAGCGTCTGCCAATCAATATATCCTCCAAAAGGGCGAATCTTTGTACGCCGTAAGCCGCAAAACAGGCGTTTCGTTGGAGAAATTGAGAACTTTTAATAATATTTTGCCTAATGCAATATTGCAACCTTGCCAAATAATTAGTCTTACGGGTGGCGGCTCGACGCAAAGCGCAGCCGATGAATTTACGGACAAAGGCGGCTCGCCGAAAGTCACGCCAGAGTGGAAAAAAGAAACAAGCGGTTTTTACTATATCAAAAAAGGCGACTCTGTAGAGAGTTTATCCAAAAAATTGGGCTACACTGAAGAGCGGCTTCGGTTTATGAACGACATGGAGGAGGACGATGAATTTGTGACAGGAAAAATGATACGGATTTCGGATTGCGCCTGCGCAGCAGAAACGCCAAATCCAAAAGCCACAGAGAAGAAACAGTTGGAACTGAAAGAAAAATCGGTTCCCGTAGATAGGTTCACACCGCGTGGCGTTCCAGAGGAAAATCTCAAGACGGGTAAAATCGGAAAGAAAACATACACCGTAGAAAGCAACGAAACGCTGCAATCTATTGCCAAAAAATTCAAAATAACGGTAGAAAAATTGAGAGAACTCAATAATTTGGACAACAAAGAAGTCGTTATTCCCGGTCAAAAAATAATTGTAGAATAATTATTTTGAGTTTTTACAAACCATTGATTTTCAATGGTTTGTAAAAACGCAAAATTCATATCCGCTCAATTTTTATCCATCAATCGTTCCGTAAGCCATTTTCTGACTGGTATATCGTAGAATTTTAGACAGCCGTAAGCAAGCGCAATGGAGGCAAAAAGGACAAGCACGCCCAACTGCCAACCCTGCCCAATCGGGATTTTGTGGTCAATCGCCCACGCAGTTTAAAGGTATATCAGCGAATAATGTGTGATGTAAAGCGGGTACGAAATATCTCCAAAAAATTTGCACACTCGGCGCGTAATCGTTCCTTTCAGCTCGCCACTGATGCCGATGTAAACGACCAACGGAAAAATAAAAATAACGCACAGCGATTCATAAAGACCGTTGAGCCAAAGATAGTCGCTGCCCCCAACTCTGGGCGACGAAAATATGAATACTAACACCAAACTGCTGTACAAAAATGCGTGCTTGATGCGACTCGGCTTGCATACGCGCGATAGCAAAAGTCCAGCAAAAAAAGGATAAAGAAGACGAGTCAGACCAATCCGAAATTGGGTAGGCTCGATAGACCAACCGCCCGCAAGATCGCCGTTGTGACTGGTGACAGCAAGGTGTATCAGCGCGCAACCCGACACAAAAACCAATATCGAAAGCAATTTATTTGAAAATTTTCGGATAAAAAGTGCGTACAAAATATTGGCGACGTACTCAAAAAAAAGCGACCACGCAGGACCGTTGAGCGGGTGCATTTCTTCCCAGCCCCTGATGTCCATAGAAGTCGGCAAGGGAAGGAGCGTGAATCCGACCAACATCGTAAGAAAAATTTTCCACATCGGCACTTGGCTCGCCAGCGGAAACAACTCGGAGGAGTCGGTAAAATAAAAACCGATAGCCCCTACGACCATGCCCATCACTATCATCGGGTGCAAGCGAATGACTCGGCGGCGAAAAAAGCTCGCAAGGGTCATTTTGTCCCAACGGTCATCGTAGGCATATCCGACTACGAAGCCCGAAAGTAAGAAAAAAAAATCCACGCCCAAATAGCCGTGATTGACGATTTGTTTGAGGTGATTGTTTTCGCTGAACGTTTCAAAAAGATGAAAAATGACTACCATAATCGCAGCAACGCCCCGCAGACCGTCGAGAATAAGATAATGACTTTTGGAGTCCGCAAAACCGCTCGCGCCTTTTGTGCTTTTAGATATTTCCATTTATTGTTAAAAAATATTCTTTTAATTTAAAATAATCGGCGGCAAAGAAAGCTAAAAATCACGATTGGAACATAAAAAATAAAATAAAAATTAGCAAAAATTGGATTTTCGGTAATTAAAAAGTACTCGGGAATTTAAAAATAGATTTTTTTGTTAAAATTTTGAAAATTATACAGAACCTTACAATTTTTCGTTTCTGTTTGTAGCTGAACAACACTTCAATTTTCATTTTACAGTCCAAAATCTTTAAATTCCCTAACCAGAAATGAAAATCCTGAACGGCTTATTTTAGAAAAATTCCTAAAAATAAATCTAAAATTTGTTTTATATTTGCACGATTTTATAAATATCTGTTACTAATAAAACAAACTATGAGTGTTGATTCCAGAATAATTCCTATCAATATCGAACAGGAGATGAAGACTGCTTACATTGATTATTCGATGTCAGTCATCGTTTCGCGGGCTTTGCCCGATGTGCGGGACGGCTTGAAACCCGTCCACCGCCGCGTTCTGTATGGAATGTCTGAATTGGGCGTGAATTTTAACAAAGCGCACAAAAAATCTGCTCGTATCGTGGGCGAAGTGTTGGGAAAATACCACCCACACGGCGACTCATCGGTCTATGACGCAATGGTGCGCATGGCGCAAGACTGGTCGCTCCGCTACCCACTCGTGGACGGACAAGGGAATTTTGGCTCCGTAGATGGCGACAGCCCCGCCGCAATGCGATACACAGAGGCGAGGTTCAAGCGAATCACAGAAGAGTTTTTGGGAGACATCAACAAAGATACCGTCAATTTTAAATTCAACTTCGACGACTCGCTCGAAGAGCCTACTGTCCTGCCCACCAAAATCCCCAATCTCCTCATCAACGGTGCGTCGGGAATTGCAGTCGGTATGGCAACCAATATGCTGCCTCACAACCTGACCGAGGTTATCAACGGCACTATCGCCGCTATTGACAATCCCGAAATTGATATTCCAGAGTTGATGACGCACATAACAGCTCCTGATTTTCCGACGGGCGGCATTATATATGGTTACAACGGCGTGCGTGAAGGCTTTGAAACTGGTCGCGGAAAAGTAGTCGTGCGCGGACGAGCTACCATCGAAACCGCAGGAAATGGCAAGGAAACAATCATCATCACTGAAATACCATACCAAGTCAATAAAGCCGTGTTGGTGGCAAAAATCGCAGAGTTGGTCAATGAAAAAAGACTCACAGGTATCAGCGATATTCGCGACGAATCGGACAGAACAGGTATGCGAGTGGTGGTAGAAATACGCAGAGATTCGCAGGCAAATGTCGTTTTGAGCAGCCTTTACAAATACACTTCGCTCCAAACTTCGTTTGGTATCAACAACGTTTGTTTGGTAAATGGCAGACCTTATACTCTCAATCTCAAGCAGTTAATTACGGAATTTATCAAATTTCGTTTGGAAGTAGTGTTGCGCCGTGCGCAATTTGACCTAAAAAAAGCACAAGAACGAGCGCACATTCTCGAAGGATTGCTGGTAGCGATTGACGATTTGGACGAAGTAATTGACCTCATTCGTCGCTCCAAAAATCCCGACGAAGCCAGAGAAAGCCTCATGGCAAAAGTTTTCAATCCCATTGACAGCATCGTTTTGTCGGTTATTGGAGCTGGAAATACTTACAACCTATCCGAACTCCAAGCCAAAGCCATTCTCGAAATGCGTTTGCAGCGTTTGACGGGTTTAGAGCGCGACAAAATCCGCAGCGAATACGCCGAATTATTGAAAAATATTGACTATCTCAATACCATCATCGGGGATGAACAACTGCGCCGCGACGTTATCAAAGCAGAATTGCTGGATATGAAAGAACGTTTTGGCGATGCTCGGCGTACCGAAATCAGCTATGCAGACGGCGAAATCAGCATCGAAGATATGATTGCCAATGAGGAAATGGTGGTGACTATTTCTCATTTGGGATATGTAAAACGCACAAAATCAAGCGAATATAGAGCGCAAGGACGTGGCGGACGTGGCTCGAAAGGCAGCAAAACCCGCGATGAAGATTTTATCGAACAACTATTTGTAGCAGACACACTCAACTATTTGTTGCTCTTCACCGAAAAAGGAAAGTGCTACTGGCTGCGTGTGTATGAAATCCCCGAAGCTGCCAAAACTGCTGGCGGACGAGTGATTCAGAACATTATCAACCTTCCAGCCGACGATAAAGTACGCGCTTTCATCGTCGTCAAGGATTTGACCGACGCAGAATATTTACAAAATAATTTCATTATTTTCTGTACCAAAAATGGGCAGATTAAGAAAACGCTGCTCGCAGACTACTCGCGCCCGCGCGCCAACGGTATCCAAGCCATCAGCATCAACGACGACGACCAACTGTTGGAGGCAAAATTGACGAACGGCAAAAATGAAATTATTTTAGCAAATAAAGCAGGTCGCGCCATCAGGTTCAACGAAAGCAAAGTGCGTCCGATGGGGCGGACGGCTTCGGGAGTGCGTGGGCAAGACCTTCAAGACAGCGAAATTACGGACAATGTGATTATCGGAATGGTCTGTGTCAATGCCGACGACCCAAGCGAAACTATTTTGGTGATTTCCGAAAAAGGCTACGGCAAGCGGACGGACATCGAAGCATATCGCGTAACAAATCGTGGCGGAAAGGGCGTAAAAACGCTCAATATTACCGACAAAACTGGACTTTTGATAGCCATAAAAATAGTAAAAGACGACGACGACTTGATGATAACCAACAAATCGGGCATCATCATCAGAACGCCAATGTCCGAACTTCGAGTGATGGGTCGCGCCACACAAGGCGTTAGAATAATCAGATTAGATGAAGGCGACGAAATCGCTGACATCGCCGTAGTCGCCCGCGAACCAGAAGTGGAAATCACGGATACAATAGAATTAATCGAAGGAGAAGCTGCCCAGCCTATTGCCGATGTGGTATTACCTGCGGAGGAGTAGGGGAAGTGATAGGAAAATTATATTTTGATGTCAATGTAAGTGAGCATTGTTTCGGGAAAAAGAGGCAGCCCGATAGTCTTGCGGCGGCGGTTGATTTCTGCGATTTGCTCCGCCGTAAGTTTGGAGGTATCTACGCCCAGCACCATCCAATAGTAGTAAGGCTCTCTGTGTTGCAACCAGACCAGCCGTCTATCCACCACCCAGCCATAATGGGAGGGCTGTATTTTGCCGAGCACCAACGCTGTGTCCAAGGCAGGCTTAAGAATAATGTTCAAGCTGTCCGTGTCCGCATGGGCAACAACGATACTTAATTCAGCTTCGCCGCGTCGCCCAATTTCTCTTTCGTCTGGATATCCGTTTTTGGAAATGAAAGCGACAAAATGTAAAAAATTGAGTGAATCTTTGGTTTTAAATTCGTTGGTGGTAATTTTTCCTCTATTGTATTTTTCGGTATCAATTATGTTTGAGAGGATTTTTCCATACCTTATGCTCTCATAATACTCCAAATCTTCCCCTGCGTAAGAATGTGTGCCTAAGTCAATTTTTTTTATGCCGTCTAATTCTTTTCTAAACGCACTTTGGGATTTATCAACGATACAATCTGCATTTTTTACCTTGTATTCGTTGAGTTTGAGCTGCCATTCGGGGCTATGATTGGTCATATAATGGTCTAATAAGTCAGTACTGTCGCATCTACAAAAGGCTCGCAGCAAATATTTTTCTGCCTTTTCTTTATTTGTGCCAGACTTTGCCGCTACCGCAAATGCTTCGTACAGATGTCGGGCTTTTACAAAATTAACTTTCTTAAAAGCCACCTCATACAAGTCAAGTGCTTCTGCATACTTCCTCCCCTTTGCCAACTCGTGTGCTTCGTTGATGGTGTTGTAATATTCATTATATTGCGCAAAAAGGCTGTTGCCAACGCACAAAAGTAACAAAATCTTGCTTATCAAAAATTTCATATTATTTGGTTGATATAATCAAAAACAAAATTATTGATTTTTACTATTTTTAGATGCTTTGAGATTTCGGCAAGTAAGTTCAAATATTCAATTCAGCACTTCTATTTCGTTAGGAAAGAATCTCATTGGGTGATGAATTTGCTTTTTCGAAATACTCGTCAAGCGTTTGTAATTTTTATTATAGAAAGTAATAAACACTAAACAGCAAATATTGAGCCACAAAAAACGTTATTTGACATATTAAATTTTTCCAATAAGTAAAATTTTCCTATTTCATTTGAAGTAATACAATAGCAATTAAAAACCAAAAATAATACGCTTATTCATTGATTTTGTAGCCGATTGTTAAACTATTTGGGTTGAAATTTTTAAAAAATAAATGTCCATCGGCTGGGACGGTTACAGTTAGGCTACTGTTTGCGAGGAGGGAAGGGCTTATCCATTTTTCTGCGCCACCGCTTTTTACGGAATAAATCTCACAGGATTGTGTGGCATTTGAGTTGGTCAGCACCACGTCAAAACTGGAATGTTTGGTGTTTTTCCACATTCTTGATTCTCCTTTCGTAGGGATTTCGATGCTGCCTGTCTTGGGCTGAATTGTTGCTAAATTGCGACTTGAATTGCAGGAAACGGCGATAGCTACGATAGCAAAAAGCGATAAAAGTAATTTGTTCATTTTTATTTGTATTAATTGTTAATATCCGAACAGACAATATTTTGTTTCAGAGGTTGCTTCATCTTCTGATTTTGGACTACTTTTTTGGCGTGTAGAGTAATATAGCAAGCATCGTCGGGATATTTAGGACGGACTGGCATTTAGCAGCCAACTGCCGAGTTTCCTACAATTTTAAATAGTTTTACTTTTGTTTAATAACTTCTGCTTTCTGGTACCATGTTGTGTGTAGTTTTATTAGATGTCAGATTGTGTGTAAGTCTATATTAATGAAGGGTGACGTACTATGACCTTATTTTCAGCTAAAAGTTGGTCTTATTTTGTGCTATTATGACAGAGAGTATAATATAAGTTCTTACACTTAAATAGATGACATTTATTATTCGACATAATTCGTTGATTTTCAATAGTTTATGATGACTCAAAATTAAAAACTAAAAACTTATAACTACTTACTTGGGATAAGTATTGTGCTATTTTCAGATAATAATTTTTTAT
The DNA here is from genome assembly GCA_043778415.1 of Saprospiraceae bacterium. Classification (GTDB taxonomy): domain Bacteria; phylum Bacteroidota; class Bacteroidia; order Chitinophagales; family Saprospiraceae; genus JAYUHK01. The sequence continues at coordinate 3,512 of JAYWGG010000209.1, read as the reverse complement.
TCTGTAAAAAAGTATTTTATGTTTGTATTTTCAATTTTTTTCGTGGGTTTGTCCAATTTTAAATATTATTTATTGTGCCACACAATTATTACTTTACCTAATTCAGCATTAGAGCAGAGTGCGGTAATAGCTTTACTCATTTTGGAAAAGATTTCCAAAATGGGAATTCGATTCATTATTTTTATAATCGAACAGGTGTGTTACAATTACCTTTAAAAAAAACAGTTTCATAGAATTATTTCCATGAAACTGCTTTTTTAATCATTATTTTAGATACTTTATATCTTATTTTTAACTAATGCCATACCACATTGACTGCATTTGCCAGCTTTTTTGCTCGTTACATCGGGGTGCATAGGGCAACTGTACATAGCTGCGGATGTTTTTTTCATTTTATCGGTACACATCATACCGCTCATTTCCATACAATCACCTTCATTCATCATCATCGTTGAACCATCTTTCATGATACATTCTCCGTTAGTCGTACACTTGGTGCCGTTTTTCATGGTTATATCTTTGGTCATAGGTTTAGTCTTGCCCTTTTTCATTATCATCATTTTGCCGTCTTTCATCATGCAGCAATTTTTCATTTGCGCAGATGCGGTGTTTGCTCCAAAAAATAACGCTATTGTGAGCATAGCTGTCGCGATAGCTTTAAGCATATTTACTTTTTTCATAATATCAAGATTTATTTTTTTCTTCAGAAATACTGTTGCCTATTTTCAGTTTCGCTGTTACCCGATTTTATTTTCTTTAAGATATTTTTAAAATTTATAAGACAGCGAGTGTCTGTCTTAAGATTACATTACATTGCTTTGCAAGCGGCGGCGCATTTTTTGCAGGCTTCTGCACAATCTTTACAACAACTGTGAGCGGATAGCTTTTCACATTCTGCCGCACAAGCATCGCATATTTGCTCACACAATCTGCAGAGTGCTTTTGCAAAAGCCGAACCTCTTGCTTCAAACCTTGCACACAAAGCACAGATATCTGCGCAATCCCGACACAGAGCAATACATTTTGAATGTGCTGCATCGTTCATTCCGATACAATGTGTAGCACACCTTTCGCACTCGACGGCACACGCCAAGCAAACATCAATACAATTTTTTGAGTTTTCCATGATTACTTTTATTTATTGTGGACAGTATTATTCACTTGGCAAAAGTGATGGTTTCAGAATAATTACTGTTACACAATCTTGCTAATATGTAGTATAATTTACAGATCCTCTATCGGCTTTCGGTTTTTTATTTTAAGCTGTTTAAAATATGTAGCCGTCAATCCTGTAACTTTTTTGAACTGTTTGCTCAAATGAGCTACACTTTTATAATCAAGTCTGAAGGCAATTTCGCTCAATGAAAGTTCATCGTATATCAATAGCTCTTTTGCCCGCTCAATTTTTTGGGTTATATAATAATGCTCAATGGTTGTGCCGTGCATTTCTGCAAAAAGATTGCTCAAATAGTGGTAGTTTTGATTCAGTTGTTCGCTGATGTAGTCAGACAAATTTATAGTCAGTACCTCTTCTGAATGATGCACCAGTTCTACAATTAATATTTTTATTTTCTCAATGGTTTTACTTCGCCTATCATCTAATATATCAAATCCAATTAAATGTAAATTTTGGAGCAAAACGTCTTTTATACTATCAATATTCGTTTCTTGTATTTCAATTTCACCCAACTCAATACAAATTGTGTGCAGACCGATTTTTTCTAACTCGGACTTTACCACTATTTTGCAGCGATTGCACACCATATTTTTAATAAATAATTTCATGAACAGCTATCTTTTATTTTTTAAGTATCTGCAAAGAACTACTTGTGGTAATATAATATTGTAACTAATTGATTAGCAATTATTTAGGCAACTAAAATTAACCACTAAAAACTACTTACTTTTAAAAAACTTGTATTAATGGCAACCGCAACTGCGCTTACCATCTCTAATACTGCGTCTGGCATAAGAGTTGATAAAATTCCTTACTTGTAGTATAAAATGCCTGTTGCTAATGGCAAAGCAACTACTTTGCAACCTATTGCCCCGAATTAAATTTTGAAATATTGTTTATAAGTTGCTTTTTAGTTGGCAACGTTTTGTGGGTTGGCGAAGGCTAATTGAAAGCACAAAAATTCAGTTCGGCACGAACGCCAAATAGAGGCACAAATATTGAGATTAATACTTGCGCCTCTTTTCCGCTAAAGTTGTGTTGTAAACTTGTTTTGTTTACAACAACAATCGAAAATAGTTACTTATTTCTGTCTGAATAATTCCAACCGTCGGTGACTGCATAACTAAAAGCTACGCCAAACAGTAAGGTGATTAATGCTGCGAAATACGGTATAAAATCAACCATTTTTATTGTTATTTACAAGATTTAAGTACATTCCAAAACAAAGTATTGATGGAACCCAAAGTCCGATAAAAATTGCTTGGTCTTTGTTGCCACCAAAAAACAAGACTTCAGAGTAAATAAGCGAAAGAAGTGCAGATACAAACAGTATCTTGTCGGTCAAATTAAATTTTTTTAACATTTTATATATAATTATTGCTCTTACTCATTAGGCTTTTCAGAATACGCCCCGTTTTTAAGTGGTTGCTGGACTCCACATTTCAATAATAATTTACAAATAAAAACGTATAACAAAAATTATGCCTTGAAGTTTTTTCCTTTCTCTTCACAGTCCGAAATTTGCTCGGCATGTCCTTGGCTTTTATTTTTTACTACTCAAAGATACAAAATAAATATTGAATTTTTGCTATAAGACTAAATTTGGTGTGACTTTTTTTGTAGTTTAAAATGTATGATAGTGTAAGTAATTGATATTTAAATATTTACAAATATTTTTAAAATAAGAAGCTGCGCCTAAATAGTTTTGTGTATTGGCAACAGCTTTAGCTGTTGTATAAAGAAATGGTGCATCGGCTTTAGCCAAATACTTGCCACAAGCGAGTCGTTTTGGCTAAAGCCTACCAATTATTATTCATTGCCCGACTGCTAAAGCAGTCGGCTATTAATGAAGGCTAAATAGACTTAAGTACTTACAGCAAAAATACGCCATTTTTTTGTAACACACAAATATCCAAAAAAAATAATTTTTTTTAGCTTCAAAAATAAAAAATTTACAAGTTCCACCAAAAAAAATAGCAACACAAAACCTACATTTTGCATTGCTATTTCTTTCATACTTACGAAGTTTTTAAAACCTATCCAAGTTCATTACCTTGCGCCAAGCGGCTACAAAATCGTGCAAAAATTTGGGTGTGCTGTCGGTGCAGGCATACACTTCGGCGATGGCACGCAGTTCGCTGTTGGAGCCAAAAATGAGGTCGTTGCGGGTGGCAGTCCACTTCACTCTGCCCGTGCTGCGGTCGGAGCCTTCAAAAAGGTCGGCGGCATCGGAAGTTGCTTTCCACGTCGTACCAATATCCAATACATTTACAAAAAAATCGTTGGTCAAGGTTTCAGGGTTTTTGGTAAAAACACCGTGTTGCGAGCCGTTGTA
>JAYWGG010000208.1:0-5227 GCA_043778415.1 Saprospiraceae bacterium | reverse complement strand
ATTACTTCGGGGTCGCTGTCGTCTTGGTCGCCATTTGTGTTGTCTGTCACATCGTTGGTTGGTGTACCATCGTTGTTCGGATTATTATCTGGCGTGCTATCTACGTCTGTCGCTGGATTGCCCAAAGAATCTTTTGCAACACTGATTTCCGCAAAGTTGGTCAAGCTCGTGCCTGTAAAGTTTGCGTCTAATTTCAGCTTAATCGTTACGATAGTGCTTGCGCCTGCTGCCAAACTTGCGATTGGCGTGTTCAAAGTAGCTGTGTTATTGGCTCCCAGAGTCCAGTTGGCATCTGCCAATGTTAGACCTGTAGGAATATAATCAATTACTTGTATCTGTGTCGCTAACGCAGTTCCTTGATTGATGACTGTGATGGCAAAATTTACGTTTTCACCCGGTGCGATAGAAGCCGTCTGACCGTTTGCTAATTTTTTGAGCAATGCAAGGTCAAATACTTTTCTCGGTGCAGGACGGACTGTTACCGTTTCGGGGTCGCTGTCGTCTTGGTCGCCGTTTGAGTTATCCGTCACGTCGTTGGTTGGTGTACCGTCGTTGTTCGGATTGCTGTCTGGTGTGCTATCTACGTCTGTCGCTGGATTACCGTTGGTGTCTTTCGCTCCGCTAATTTCTGCTACGTTTGTGAGACTTGTGCCTGTAAAACCTGCATCTATTTTCATCGTGACGCTAACGGTTGCGCTTGCTCCTGCTGCCAAACTTGCGATTGGCGTGTTGAGTGTAGCTGTTGCTCCGTTTTGTGTCCAAGCGACATCGTTCAAAGTCATTCCCGAAGGGATATAATCTACTACTGCGATTTGCGTAGCTCCTACATTTCCTTGATTGCTGACGGTGATGTTAAATTTCACATTGTCCCCAATATTGACGACGCTGCTTTGACCTGCTGCCAACTTTTTGACCAATGCAAGGTCAAACACTGGAGCAACTACTCCTACGTCTTCGTAGTCGTTGTCGTCTTCGTCGTCTGTACCCGGATAGTCAATGTTGTTGGTATTATTGACCAAATCATTTGGATTGGTGCCTGTACCTGCGCCGCCGTCTGAACCCGTGTTGCCGTCTGGTGCGCTGTCAATATCATTACCACTGTCGTTGCTGATTTCAGACCAGTTGCGGAACGGTGCTTTTGATGTATCTGTTACTTTCAACCAAATCTCGTACGTTGCCGTTTCGTTAGGTTGTAGGTTTGGCTTGGCTGGGTCGGTGCTTAAAATTACCTTGCCCGGCGTACTCAAATCTACTGCGAGGATATTTGAACCCGGCAAACCTGCTGTCGGAGCTTTGTAAGCGATGTAAGTCATTCCTGCTGGAATTTGGTCGGTCACTTCGTAATATCCTGAAGCTACTGTTCCCTGATTTTTCACTACAATCTGGAAACGAACTGTATCGCCTTGTGCTACGGTCGCGCTCTGACTTGGCACTAATTTTTTAATTAATGCAAGGTCATAAATCGAAGTAGGAACGACGTTGATAGTTTCTGGATCGCTGTCGTCTTCATCGGTACCACCTTTTCCGTTGCCACCTGTGAAGTCATTCGTAGTGTAGGTATCGTTGTTAGGATTGCTGTCTGGCGTGCTATCTACGTCTGTCGCTGGATTTCCTGCGCCGTCTTTCGCTGCGCTAATTTCCGCTACATTGGTCAGATTACCGCTTGTAAAATTAGCATCTAACTTCAAAGTAATATCTACTGTGGTGCTTGCGCCTGCTGCCAAAGGTCCTGCGATGGTGCGAGTTGCACTGCTTCCTGTACCTGCCCAAGCTGCATCGTTCAAAGACATTCCCGTAGGGATATAATCTACTACCGATATGCTTGTGGCTGTTACCGTACCTTGATTGATGACGGTAATGGTATATTTCACGTTGCTGCCCGGCGTTACGGTTGCTGCTTGACCTGCTGCCAATTTCTTGACCAAAGCTAAATCAAACACTCCCGGTGCTGGTGCGCAAGGTGCTGGTGCTGTAAAGTTTGCTGTCTGCGTACAAGTGCCGCCACTGTAAGCTGCGGTTACTGTCCCGCTGCCGCCGTCTGCTGGCACTGTGAATGTTACGGTCGCTGGTGAAGCTGAACTTGTGCTGACCGTTTTGGTCTGACTGCCCAATTTCACGGTAATTTGCTCTCCTGCTGGTGCATTTGCCCATGAAACGCTTACTGTGACTACCGAAGTACTCAAACCTGTCGTTGCGCTGTAAGAACAAGGGCTTGGGCTGACCGAAGCGATGAGTAAATTACAAGGCGTTTGACAAATTTGTGTAATAATCTGCTGCGTAGTGGCTGTGTTGCCGCAACCGTCTGAAACTGTCCATTTGCGCGTCACGATGAATGTACCCGGCGTGCTGCCTGCTACTTTCGTTTCGCTCAAATCATAATTCAACGTAGTATTGCAAGCATCAGTAGCTGTTGGCTGTTGAGGATTTGGCAATACGCAGTTGGTGACTGTGATATTCGGTAATACGCCACTGAACAAAGGAGCTGTATTGTCTTGAACGATAATATTCTGTATGTAAGGTGTTTTATTAGAACACTTGTCTGTTGCTAACCATGTACGTTTGATGGTATAGTTTCCTGCACAATTTCCTGCTACTTTTTCGTCGCTGTAAGTTACGGATACTGCTGCATCGCAATTATCGGTTGCTATTGGATATACCGTTGGCGCGCCTATGGTTGCGGTACAAGCTACTGTGATGTCTGCTGGCGGATTGATAAAGCCCGGTGCGGTGTCATCTTTTACTATCACTTTTTGGGTGATTTGTGCTGTGTTGCCGCAAGCGTCGCAGACTGTCCATGTACGAGCAATGATATAGTTTCCTCTGCATTGGTCGGCGTGGTGTTTTTCCACTTCGTCAAACTTGCAGAGGGTCGGTGTACCACAATTATCGGTTGCTACTATTTCGACTGGTGCTGGTATTGCGCCGCACTGTACGGTTATTTCCGCAGGAACTACGGTAATAATGACTGGTGCTTTCGTGTCGCGAATGGTAATCAACTGTGATTTGGTAGAAGTGTTTCCACAATTATCAGTTGCTTTCCAATAGCGTGTTAAGAAATAGTTAGTCGGACAGTTGCCGTCTGTTCTTACTTGACCTTGATATTCTATTGTCACGTCGGTATCGCAGTTGTCTGAACCCGTCACTACTGGTACGGAAGGGACTGGTTGGTCACATTCCAAAGCAATATTTGCTGGTGCATTGACTGTCGGCGGCGTTACGTCGTTGTTTTTTATGTCGTAAACCAATACGCTATCTACTGCACAAACTCCGCTTGTGTAGGCTACTTTGACAGGGTAAGATGCCGCCGTAGCTGGGATAGTGAATGTAAAGTCGGCTGGAGAAGTAAATGCTAATTGGTCAAATATTTTCTCTTGCGTTCCTAAATTGACTCTAATTTTTTGACCCGGAGGCGGTGTATTGTCCCAGAATACTTTTACAGTAGCTGTTGCTGTTCCGCCTGCGCAGTTACACTTGCTGGTGCTAACGTCCACGATGTCCAAAGAACATCTGTATAAGAAGAACTCAACGGGGTCGCTGTCGTCTTCGTCAGTGACTGGCAATCCGTCGCCCGGCGTACCACCTGGACCTCGTCCGTCGCCGTTGATGTAGTTGTCGGCGAGTGTTCCCGGCGCACCTCCATCGTCGTTGTTGCGGATACTGTCTGGCGTGCTATCCACGTCCTGACGGACTCTGCCCAACGTGTCCTGTTGTCCTGTTATCTCTGAATAATTCACCCGTTTTCCGACTGCATCTGGTTTTACGCGAAGCGTCATAAAGAATACTGCGCTGTCACTTGGAGCCAAAGTTCCTGCATAAGTGCGTGTTGCTGTGCTGTCATTTACACTTGTCCAAGCTGCGTCGTTGAGCGTCAAACCGTTCGGGATATAATCTACCAGACCGATGTTGGTGGCGGATATATTTCCTTGATTGTAAACTACGATTCTAAACGTCACGTTGCTGTCTGGAATAAATGGTCCTGCGCCGATAACCGTTTTGCGAAGTGCTAAATCCATGCGTTGGATAAAGATTGGAGCGACATCATGGTCGTCTTCGTCTTTATCGGTAGCGTTAGGGTCTGCGGCGTGACCATTAAGGTTATTGTCTGTTACAGGTCCGTCGTTGGTCGGGTTGTTGTCTGGTGTGCTGTCCCAATCGTTGCGAATAACGCCCGTTGAATCTTTAAATTCAGTTATCTCGGCAAAATTATTCAGATTACCGACTGCATTTACGCCGATGAGTAGTTTGATTTTCACTTTTGCGCTATCGCCCGGAGCCAAAGGTCCTGCGATTGGTGTATTCAAAGTTGCCTTATCTGCACCGAAAGCTGTCCAGTTGGCATCTACCAATGACAATCCAGCAGGGATATAATCTACGACTGCGACGTTTTGTAAAGTCACATTGCTTTGATTGTAAACCGTGATGGTAAACGTAGCAGTGTCGCGCGGTTCGTAGAATGGTTTGAAGTCTAATGTTTTCTTCAAAGCCAAGTCGAAGCGTTCTACGAAGATGGTAGCGGGGTCGCTGTCGTCTTCGTCACCACCTGTTTTTCCATTGCCACTTGTGCTATCGTCCGTTGGCGTGCCGTCGTTGGTCGGATTGCCGTCTGGCGTGCTGTCAATATCTGTTCGGGTAGTACCCGTTGTATCAGCAAAACTGCTAATCTCTGCGAGATTGGTCAAAGAACCTTGGAAGTTGTAATTAATTTTGAACTTAATCGTCACTGCAAGGCTATCTCCTGCCGCTATCGGACCCGCAAGGGTGCGTGTAGCGGTCGTTCCTGCTGCTGCCCAAGCTGCGTCGTTCAAAGTCAATCCTGTTGGAATATAATCAGAAATCAAAACATTTCTGACTGGCTCGTTTCCTTGATTGAATACTGTTATTTTGAACGTTGCGTCACCGCCCGGCACCCAAGGGCGCGCGCCTTCCACTTTCTTATTCAAAGCCAAATCGAACACGCTTATCCAGACTGGTGCTGGGTCGCTGTCGTCCTCGTCTTTGTTAGTCGCGGTAGGGTCTATTGCGTTGCCCGCTGTGTTGTTGTCGGTAGCTGGTCCGTCGTTGTCTGGATTATTGTCAGGCGTGCTGTCCCAATCTGCACGAACTACGGCAGATGTGTCTTGGAAGCTACCGATTTCTCCTACATTGTTTATAAAACCACGGCGCACTGTGTCCGCAACTGTGAAGTTGATAACAAAACTTGTGCTGTCACCAGCGTTTAGTTTTGGTA
>JAYWGG010000207.1:0-1892 GCA_043778415.1 Saprospiraceae bacterium | reverse complement strand
AAAACGCTATCGAAAGGCTCGGTAATTATTTTTTCTCCAAAAATTGTGTCTTCTATATTAGTGGTGTTAGGTCCGCTGAAAGGATTGTAGGCTGAAGGATCGAATCCTATCCAAATGGTATCTTTGTTTCCGATTGCATCTTCAAACCAAATCGGCATTTTTAACATCGGAAAGGGCGGAGTTTGAGCAAGTATCAAGGTTGGTGTCAAACAATCTCCACAAAATAATGTAAGCAATAAAATTAATCGTTTCATATCGTTGTATTTTTTGAGTTGATTAATTGGATTGTTTCACGACAGTTTTGGTAAATACCTGCCCGTCTTGCTGAATGAGGAGCTTGTAGCTACCCGGAGCCAAGTTGTTCATATCTACCATTTGTGAGTAGCTGCCAACTTCTCGCTCTTGTGGAGCTAAAACCGTTTGTTGCATAGTCGCACTCATATTTGTTAGATAAATAGCAGTCAGTGATTTTTCAAAAACAGACAACGTAACGTTGGCATATCCGTCTGTAGGATTGGGCGCAATGGTCACGTCTGTCTTGACTGCACCCATGACATCTCCGCCGTCTGCGGCGCCTCCACAGTTACTTTGATTGTTAATTTTAGTCCAACGACTGATACTACTACTGCTCGGGCAGGTAGTGTTAGAAACAGTCAGAGTAATTTTATAAAACTTATTTTTTTGAAAATTATAGTTACAAAAAGTAGCTAAATTGATTCTATTGACTGTGCCGTTGAGCCAACCGCTCGTATAATATCCGCTCGTGCAGGTGTTGCTACCGTCCGCCGCCACTTGGCAAATTTCAATCAAATAACGATTTTCATTCACAGAAGCCTCGCCTTTCAAAAAAACAGACTGGTAACAATTTTCTTTATCCACATCAAAAAAAGCATTGGGTGGCGGACATCCATCGCAAGAGCGAATGTAAGCATTGCCGTAACTGGCTAATTCGGTATTCATACGCCCGATTTGGCAGTCCGTCACTGCGTGTGGAAAGTACTCGTTGTAGTCCATTAAATTATTGGATATTTTACTCCAATTGTCACAAGGCTTGGGGTCGTCAGGAAGGCAGGTCGGGATTGCAGTTTCATAATTCCAGCAGTTGGCATTTTCATTGTATTGACAATATGGCGGCGAACCATCTTTTGGGGTAATCCAAGCGTCGTACAAGAAGCCAGTAGGCGCATCGGCGCATCCGCTACTACCATCCCATGTATGGTCTAACCCCAAAGTGTGTCCGATTTCATGATTGATGAGAGTTGCTGTATAGTCTTTTGACCAAACTCTGCAGCCATTTTTCAAATAGACTTTGTAAGAATTAACGACTCCATATTTTAGTGCATTTCCTCCAACACAATTAGCTTGCCCCGAGTATCCATAGTTAGCTACGAAATACAAATCCAATACGTCGTCAATGCCGTTATTAGTGGTAGAGGTATTGTATTGTGCATTGAAAGAACTTAAATTACTGCTATAATACAGTTGGTTATTCCTATGAAAATAGACACCTTGCAGCACCCAACGGATAGGAATATAAGAGCCTACTGCACCATAGGTAATGCCGGGCGTTTGCCGCCAATGCCTTGAGTTGTGGGCAAGTTCGTAGTTTGCATTGTTTACGACATCTTCTGCGCGGCGATAACCATTGTAATATCCATTTTGGTAGCCGTCGTTGTTCTCTGTAAAATTACCCGCACCTTTGTATAGGTACGATGGTTTTCCTTCTGTACAATTATCAATAATGGTTTCGGTAATAGGTGCTTCGGGTAGAATGTAATGTATCGCTACTCGGACGTACTTGGTCACACTCGGGTCAGTGCATATCGGCATATAGCTCAATGGCAACTGTTGGCTCGCCGCTAAACTGACACTTGGCGTAGCGTTTCCGCAAG
>JAYWGG010000206.1:0-5240 GCA_043778415.1 Saprospiraceae bacterium | reverse complement strand
ACGATGGCAGAAAGTAGGAAAAAGCCATCGCCCGATTTGCCACTGACAAAATAAATACAAGAAGCCACCAACAATAATAAAATCATCGGTTCTTTTGCCAAGTTTTTGAGGGCTTCAACGTAAGGGTTGATCTTTTTGTAGTCTAAGCTATTTTGCCCAAATTTTTCTCTGGAAGAAATTACATCTTGATTACTTAATCCTTTGATATTGAATGTGTTAGTATTCATTGAGTTGAGCGTAAGTTTTCCATTTTATCTTAAAACATTTCAGGTTTATCGTACTCAATTTGTTGAACAAAAAAGCGGGCGTAACTAAAATCACCTTCCTTCAATCGCCAAAATATTTCCGCATGGGTAGGAATAATGACCCCATTTTTTTCTTCGTATTTTAGGGCTTTACAAATCCATGTTTCTTTTCTCTTTTCATCCATGTATCGCTGGGTTTCCATTTCTGGTTCAGCATCGTTGGTACCTTATTTTTCAAATAGTTTTCAAGACTTAAAATATCAGTGACAATTCGGGAATAAGTCTATTCTTCTGACTTTTAAGACAATTTTCTCCAAGCTGACTACAACAAAGTAACATCTGCTTTCATAACTTGTGCCGAAGGAGAGCTTTGTTTGACTTTTTATAAAATATTGATTATAAGTAAATAGCCAATAATATATTGGATATTTACTTATATTGACAATATTAAATACTACTTACAATGCTTGCGAATTGAGGTTGGTGTCGGCGATACTTGTTAATAGTTGATCGCATTTTTTTTCTTCCTCTAAAGTTGCTAATAAGTTTTTTAAGCATTCTTTTTCTTTCAAAACTTTTGCGAATGCAGCTAATGTCCCATAAGTAGCAATCTCGTAATGCTCTACTTTTTGCGAAGCTGCTATAATTCCTGCATCTCTTACAGCACCCGGTTGTGTATCCTCCATTATGCTGTTTCCTTCTTCCAATAAACCTGCCATAGCGTCACATTTTTTAGCAGCTGCTTTTTCGCCTAATGATGAAAAGCATTCTTCCAAACGTGTTACATGGTTTTTCGTTTGCGTAAAATGAGAGGCAATAGCTTTTTTCAATTCTGGTGATGTAGCATTTTTTTCCATTTTGGGCAATGCTTTCGTTAGAGCTTTTTCAGCCCAATAAATATCTTTTATACCGTCTAAAAAAAGGTCTTTAAGTTTTTTAGCAGCATCTTTTTTAGCGGGAATTGTTCCCGCAGTTTTTGTTTTTGATTCCATTTTTCGAAAATTTAATTGTTATAAAAATGATTGACTCACAATTACTGGGGACTATTAGTGCTCGTAATCAAGTGAATATTAATGCTGTTTTGTGGTTGAAGCATCAAATAATCGCAAAGCAAAGGTAAGTACTTCGTCAGGCGTAATTGTTACGCATTTTTAGAAATATATTATATAATTCACACCTTTAGCTGATTATAAGTACTGGCTAAAAGGGCATGTACAATATTTTTATCTCTAATACATTTTGAAAAAAAAACTTGAATTTACGCTGGATGGGACTGAAAATACACCGATTTGGAGTAAAATACAGTTTGATTTTTTTTACAAAAAAAAATTTGCGCAGCACAATTTAGTAAGGAATGAAACACACAATAAGCAGATTTTCTGACCTATTGAGCCAAAAAAAGGTCTTTTTGGGGCGCAACGCAAAGCGTTGAAGCAAAAAATTAGATGTGATTTTTAATTGAGAAATACTGCTTTTTCGCTCACGTCCAATATTTTTACCTCAATATTTTCTTTCAGCGTAGTCGCCAAAGAAAGCCCGACGTAATCGGCTTTGATAGGAAAAGAGCCGTGTTTGCGCTCCACCAACACCGCAACCTCCACTTTTCGGGGCAAAATATCAAGGATTGGGCGAGCCGCAAAAAAAAGCGTTCTGCCAGAGTTCAACACGTCATCAACCAAAATAATTACTTTGTCGGATAGACTTTCTACGGGTACAGAAATCGAAATCTCGTGTTCGGTCGGCGCGGCAGGATTGAGCGAAATCCGTGCTAAAATATAGTTTTTGTCCGAGATTTTGACCAATTCGCTGCGCAATAAGTCAGCAAATCCAGAGCCATTTCTGTTCACGCCCACTAAAACAATTTCGGTTTCGCCGATATTATTTTCTAAAATTTGTATCGCAAGTCGGCTTATTTTTTGCTCTATTTGCCGTTGGTTGAGTATTTGCATTAGGGTTTTATTGAAATTCTAACTCCATTTGTGCAGCTTCCCACTCCGCCATCACATTATCCAACTCCGACTTCAACTGCTGGTATTGTGCTGATATTTTGTTGGCATCTTTGCTGCCATAAAATCCATCTTCGCCCATTTTGCGCTCCAATTTCTTGAGTTCGTTTTCGACTTCCGATATTTTTCGCTCTGCATTTTGGACTTCTTTTTGCAGTTTTTTCTTGTCTTTATCTTCGACTCTGGACGGCGCAGAGTTTCCGTTGGAACTCGTTTTCTTGCTGCTCATCTCCACTTGCCTCATGTCACGCATCTCGCGTTTTTCCAAATATTCGTTCACATCGCCGATGTGGTCAAACAGTTCGTGGTCGCGAAACTCTACTGTCCGATTGGTCAAATTTGACAAAAAATCTCTATCGTGCGACACTACGAGAAGCGTCCCGTCGTACTCCAACAAGGCTTTTTTTAGAATATCCTTCGAAATAATATCCAAGTGATTGGTCGGCTCATCGAGTACCAACAAATTTATGGGCTTCAAAAGCAAGCAAGCCATCGCCAAACGCGCGCGCTCACCGCCCGAAAGTACCGACACTTTTTTGTCCACATCTTCGCCGCTGAACATAAACGAACCCAAAATATTCCGCAGTTTGGTGCGCATTTCGGGAGGCGATGCCTGCTCCATAGTTTCTAAAAGCGTCATTTTGGGGTAAAGAGCTTCCGCCTGATTTTGGGCGTAGTAGCCGACATTCACGTTGTGCCCGAGCGTCACGTCGCCGCCAGTGGCAGTTTCGTAGCCCATCAAAATCTTTGCGAGCGTAGTCTTTCCCTGACCGTTTTGCCCCACGAAAGCGACTCTATCGCCGCGGTCTAATTTCAAATCCACTCCTTTGAGAACCAACAATTCGCCGTAGTTTTTGACTACTTTTTTACCCTCCAAAACCACCTCTCCCGAGCGGGGAGAAGGCGGAAACTGCAGCCGCATACCCGATGTATCTTCGTCGTCCATCTCGATTCTATCTACTTTGTCCAACTGTTTGATGAGCGACTGTGCAAATTTAGCCTTGCTTGCTTTGGCTCGAAATTTATCTATCAGTCGCTCGGTCTGCGCTATTTGCTGCTGCTGATTGTCGTAAGCACTTTGCATCAACTCTCGACGGTCTTTTTTCAACTCCACATATTTGCTGTACGAAGCCTTGTAATCATACACTTTCGATAGCTCTATTTCGATGGTTCTCGAGGTTACATTGTCCAAAAATTGTTTATCGTGCGAAATTAATATTACCGCGCCTTCGTAGTATTTCAAAAATCCTTCCAACCATATAATAGACTCGATATCCAAGTGATTGGTAGGCTCATCGAGGAGCAAATAATCGGGCTTCCGAAGCAGCATTTTAGCCAGTTCTATCCGCATTTGCCAACCTCCGCTGAACTCTTCCGTAAGCCGCGTCATGTCCGTTGGTTTGAAGCCCAGACCAGACAAAATTTTCTCCGCATCTGCCTCCATAGACTCGCCACCCAAGAAATGAAACCTGTCACTAATATCCCCAACTTTAGAAATTAAATCCATATAGCTATCGGTTTCGTAGTCCGTCCGCTCCGTCAGTTCTTCGTTCAGACGCTCCATTTCACGCTCCAACATTCGGACTTCTTCAAAAGCCGTGAGCGTTTCTTCTATGACCGTTTTACCTTTCGGAGTCAGCATATCTTGGTGCAAAAACCCCAACGTGCTACCCGTCGGGCGGACAATCTGACCGCTATCTGCTCGTTCAGAACCCGCTATGAGCTTCAAAAGCGTAGATTTTCCGGCACCATTCCTGCCGACCAAACCCACTTTATCTTTTTCTCCGATAGTGACATTGATATTGTTCATCAAAATCCTATCGCCGTACTGAACGTACAAATTTGAGCAATTTATCATTTTACTTTTTTAATATTTGGCGCAAAAATAGACAATTTTAGCCGAAATAAAAAATGAAATCGGCAAAAGGGATATAAGCAGTTTTTAGTTTATAATTTTTATATATTATAAATTGTTGAAAATCAACAATTTACATCACGTTTACAAGACCGTTTATTTAAGTGCGAATACTTGTCTAAAGTAATCCACACACTTTTTTATCTCAATATGAAGCAATTTCTGCGTTATTTTTCTTTTTAAAAAATAAAATTGTTCTGATTTAGAACTAACACTTGTTTTATATCAAAACAATGCATAACTTTGCGCTATTAAACAGTATAATAAAATTCAAAAAATGACTGCGAAATTATCACGGAAACAAATAGGTCAGAGGCTGACTGAACTCCGCAAAATAAAGGGATTGTCCCAAGAAGAGTTAGCCAAAAGTGTCAAAATTTCTCGACCTTCGTTGGCTCAAATTGAGTTAGGAAATAGAGGCGTAGATATTCTCGAATTACAAAAATTGTCTTTGGTATTAAGTTTTTCATTAGATGACTTTATGTCCAAAGATTTTGAGGCGAACCAGACGCTGGAGAAAAAAGCAGACGCAAAGCCTACGACAGCCGAAGAGCGGATTTCTGTGCCAACGATGCAAATAAAAAAGTTTAAAAACGTTTTGCTGTATATCCTCGAGAGGTGTGCTGGCAAGCCCAATGTTGGCGAAACGGTGCTTTACAAGTTGCTCTATTTTTGCGATTTCAATTATTACGAATTGCATGAAGAACACCTGACTGGTGCGAGTTACCGAAAACTGCCTTTCGGTCCAGTGCCACAAAAATTGGATACTATCATTGGACAAATGATAGATGACAAAGAATTAGAACGAATTAGAGTTCCTTATTTTGACAAAACGCAGACGAGATATATTCCTTTGGTGTCGTCGGATTTAAAAACTATCAACGTAGCCGAAAAAGAAGTGATTGATAAAGTTCTTGACAAAATGAGTAATTGGAGTGCTGTCGCAATTAGTGAATATTCTCACAAAGATTTGCCTTGGGAGGTGACAGGCGAAGGGAAAGATATAAGTTACAATTTGGCTTTTTATAGAGAGTCGCCTTACTCCGTGAGAGTGTATGACGAAACCGAAAATGA
>JAYWGG010000205.1:0-19328 GCA_043778415.1 Saprospiraceae bacterium | reverse complement strand
CCCATTCCACTTCCACGTCGTCCTGAAAGTCAAACTCTCTGTGAAGGTCATTTCGCTTCAACAATTCATCAAAAATAACACGGTTGTAGATGCGTTTTACGACTATCCGCTCGCCATTTGCGCCAAGATGATACAGTATTTTCCCGTCTTTTTTGAGCTGGCTCAAGCACAAAACTTTGACTCCGAGCAGAGCTTCTGTAATGTAAAAATCTATTCCTGTTGATTGTTTTTCGGGTTCTATTTCGAGTAAAATTACATCTTCGGGCGCGTGCTTACCCACAATCGCTTGGCGCAAAATCTCTACATAGCCAGCAGCGTCCAAGCCGCCGAACATCGTAATGAAGTCCGCAGGTATGGTTTCAAAATGCTTGCGGTAAGCATCCGCCAGCAGTGTTTGGAAAAAATAAAGCGACGGAAAGCCCTGAATCTCAATGAGTTGTGGTGTCAGCTCGCCGTGTTCGTCCGTGCAAACTCCAAAATCCAACTGCATAAAAAGCGACTGCCCTTCTTCCCCCGGCACGAACTGCGATGGCTCAACAGCCGCGTCCGTCTGGGCTTTGAAATCTGGCTGACTGATGGCATGAAAAATTTTGTCACACGCCTCCAACAATTTTGCTCTGAACTTTTGGGGAACAAAAACAGGCGACTCGGACACCCGAAAACCAACCGAATGTCCCTCGTATGCCGTGTCAATCGTATTCATCAGTGCTGCATATTTTTCAGCCGTAAAAGCAGCGTTGAACGCTTGTCGTAGATTCGGTATCATGGTATTTGGATAGTGATTGTTGGACGATAAAAGTTGAATTATTTTGAAAAAACCATTGTATTTTTTCACAAATCAAGTGTCTGTCAAACACAAATTTCTTGTAAATTTTCGATGGCGTGATTCAAAAAAGTCGGTAAAATGGTGCGGAAAGTGAGTCCGATTTTTTCGGGGTCGTGCGCGCTGTCGAGCATTTTTTGGTACTCCGACTGCCCAAAATCGCGGATAATATTTTCTTTTCGCTCGTCTTCGGTCAGGTATTTTTCCATTCCGATTTCGTCCGCTTCGGGGTGAAATTGTGTTCCAATCATTTCTTCAGAAAAGCGAATTGCCATCAGAGCCGGATTTTGTCCCGCTTCTACGGTTTCGTAGGCGAGAATTTTGGCACCTATTTTTTCCAAAACTTCTTTTTTAGGATTCAAAATTTGGAAATAACGGAAGTCCGCAGCGTAAAACGGATTGGGCAAAAACTCAAAAATATCGTCTTGAACTTTTGTTTTTTGGACTGGAAAAACACCAAATTTCATAGATTTTCGCTCTTCTATTTCTCCGATTCCGAAGTGAATACAAGCCAACTGAAAGGAATGACAGATAAAAAAAACGTACTTTTTTTCGCCACTTTCGGCAGTCATGTTGTGCGCCCAAAGCTGGTTTATCAACGAAAAAAACGGCTTGTCCCAGCCGCCTTCGTACTCTAACGGACTGCCCGGACCGCCCGACGACAAGTAAATATCGAAACTTAAATCTGGTATTTCGTTGCGATGTCGCACATCGAACACTTGATATTCGAGCGGCGTGCGATAAGATTTCATCATTTGGCGCAGGTAGCCGAGCCCTTTGTTGGCTACATTGTTGTTGAGGTCCAAAATAGCAACTCTAATTGTTTTCATCGTGCGGATTTATAGAATAAAAGTAAAATCGGGTTCAATATCCGATTTTTATTTCTATTCCACCGATTTTGGAGAGATTTTTTTTTATCCACCAAAATCTGAATCCGACTGTCCGCCGCTCCGTCTTTCTTTCGATTTTTTGAAAACCGACGCGTCGGCTTTCCCGAAAGGCATCTGAAAACTTATTTTGTAGAAACGAATGTCGCGTCGGCGCATGGTTTCTTGGTAAAAATCGGTAAATTGATAAGCTAAAATTTCTTTTCGGGTATTAAAAATATCACTCACACTCAACACGATGTTGGCTGCGCCGCCAAAAAAAGTTTTTTTGACCGCAAAATCTACGTTGCCCGTTGGAAGACGCTCGCCTTGCACGAGGACGCGCCGCCCGTCGTAATTGCCTTGCAGTTGTGTCGAAAAATTGCTCGGAAATTTGTAGTTCAAGGTCAATTTTCCGTCCAAAGTCCAGCCTGTGGCTTTTATTCCGTTGGCTTCCAACTCTGTGTTATAGACGTTCAGACCGCTCGTAACGTCCATATTTTTTCCTACCGCGAAGCGAACCGTATTGTCCAAACCGTAGCGGTAAGAGTTTTTTCCGTTGATAAAAGTAGTCAATATCACTGTTGGGTCATTCGGAAACGGCGAAGCAAAAGTCGTGATTACGTTGCTTTCTTGCCGAAAATAGAGCGAAGCCAGCCAGTTGTTGTTGCCCACCAATTTGTTGTAATTGAGTTCGGCGATATTAATAAATTCGGGTTGAAGTTTTGGGTTGCCGATGCGGATATTCTGGCGGTCGTTGGTCATAATAATCGGCATGAGCTTCATGAAATCGGGGCGATTTATTTTTCTACTGGCGTTGAATTGTATTTCTGAATTTTTTGTTAATTTTTTAGAAAAATAAGCTGACGGAAAGAAAGCATTTTTCAAGTCCGCCACACTTTTGGGATAATTAAACCCAAACGAAGGCGAATTATCGAGCCTCGAAGTACCCGTCAGACGGGACTGCTCGTAGCGAACTCCAAGCTGGTAGCTGATGCCGCGCCAGCGATTGGTGTAGGTCGCGTACGCTGCATTGATGTAGTCGGTGATGTACGCATTCTGCGAAACGTTGGATTGGAGTTCGTATTTTTGCGTAGCGTAATTGAGCTGATTGAAAAAATACTGTTGGTCGCGAATGTTGGTAAAGCTCCGCAAACCCATTTCTATTTTGGACGAATCATTCAACGGATTGACATAGTCGAGTTGCAGAGTCAGTTGTTGCCCGATATTTCCGCCATTTATTTGCACCAATTCAGGGAAGTTCGGTAGTGTCTGTCCGTTTTTATCCAAGCCTGTGGTCGTCCATTTTGCGACGTTGGACGTGTTGCCCCACTCAAAATTCGCGTCTGCCACCAATTCTTTGCCTTTTTTGCCGTACGTTTTTTTCCAATTTATCTGCGTTTGGTAGCGCAAAAATATATTTTGTGGGCGCACAGTCCGCGAGCCACTGTAAAGAGCCGAGTCCCGAGTTTCGGTCGGATAAATATAATTTTGGTTAGAATTGACATTGAATGCTCCCCTCACGATATTGCCCGACACAATCAGCGTGTTGCGATTATTGACCGAGTATTCTACCGACAAACGCCCGACTTGGTTAGAGTTGTTAAATTTGGTATTGGTTTTTTGGTCAAAAAAGACATTTTGGTCGTTGGCTTTTCGGAAGGCATAACTGTTGGTCGGATTGTTGGACCAGCTAAAATTATAGAAAGTCGTCACGTTCCAACGCCCTTGTCGGACGTTCAGATTGGCAGTTCCGTTGTAGCGATTGCCAGTGGCGATGCCGAAAGCCAAAAATCCGTTGTAGCCTGTTTTTTTATTTTTTTTCAAAATAATATTCAAAATACCACCAGAAGCCGCCGCCTCAAACTTCGCAGACGGATTGGAAATAACCTCCACGCTTTCGATTTGGTCGCTTGGGATTTGGTTGAGCGTCATCATCGTCGGTCGCCCGTCCACATAGACAGTCGTAGAGTTGTTGCGAAGTTGGGCGTTTCCGTCCGCATCGACAGTGACAGAAGGGATATTTTTGAGGACATCTTCCGCCGTGCCGCCCGTAGCAGTGATATTTTTTTCTACATTGAATATTTTTTTGTCCAATCCCAACTGCATCTGCACTTTTTCGGCAGTCACTTCCACCT
Source organism: Saprospiraceae bacterium (assembly GCA_043778415.1). GTDB lineage: Bacteria > Bacteroidota > Bacteroidia > Chitinophagales > Saprospiraceae > JAYUHK01. The sequence continues at coordinate 15,501 of JAYWGG010000205.1, read as the reverse complement.
GTTTCAGCACCTTTTCGTCGGTTGCCAACGCGAGGTCGCCCAAGTCAACTTCGAGATTGTCGGGCGGCGCAATCGTTTCATTTTTCGTAAAACTTCGATAGCCGATGAACGAAACCTTGAGTTTTACGGCACCCAAAGGCAGCTCATCTATGTTGAAATCGCCGTTGCTTTTCGTCAAGCCGCCGCCGATGAGCGAGTCTTTTTTGTTAATCGTTTTATACACCACGACCGAAGCGAACTCGACGGGTTCTTTGGTGGTTGCGTCCAAGACCTTTCCGTACAGTCTTCCGATATTGCCGAGTCCGCGTTGGGTTCTGCCTGTGGACGGTTGCTGCGCAAATAGCGTGACGCTGACGAAAAGTAGTCCTAAAAATAAAATATTTTTCATATAAAAACAAAGTAAATTAATTCCGCAAAACAGCACGAACTGCCAAAAAGTTGTGCTTGCGCAAAGCAATAAGAGATGTTAGACGGCGAAAACGTGGTTAAGTTTAAAGCAGATTTTAAAAAAAACGGTTACAAATATACCGTCCGAATTTTTTGGGACTCAATACTTTACGCCGAGTAAAGTGCTAACTTGGAGTAATTTTGGTTGTTGGTCAAGTTTTTGGCGACAATTTTCTTGGATATTTTCCCAATTTTTTCCTGTGAAAGAAAATGAATTTCCATTGTGCAGCACATAATAAGGACGATAAATGTCCATCTTTTCGGGCAAAAATTTTGTATAATCTTCAAAAATTCTGCCCTGCGGCTCGAATCGGTACCAGTAAGTGGCGACATTCACCGTAATCTTATCGGTCAAAATAATTGCATTTTTTTCTAAAGAATTTATCCACGCAATTTCATTTTTTTTATTCTCTGAATACGGATTGTTTTTAATATTTTTTTGCATCAAAAATCCTAAATGAACGCAAAGAATCCCCAAAATACCAATCCACGCAAACCGATGAATTGCTGTATTTTTGCTCACTTTCAGGCACATCAAAGCACTTGCGGCGGCGTAGATTTGCCACAGCGGACTTGCTGCCATTTTGAGTAAAACACTGCTGACGATTGCTAAAAAAATAGCGTAAAAAATAGTTGTAAAAAATTTATTTTGTGACAATGCTTTCGCAGACACAAATGCCAAAAAAGGAACCAAATACAGATAATGGCGCGGGTCAGTACACATCGGAATATAGCTGCTCGGCGAAATGGTCATAAAATTCGCGCTCAGCAACAGCGCAACCGTCAGTATCCACTCGCGCCGATGTCGGGGCGAAAAAAATGTGGCTGCGAGCAAACCGCCCAACAAAATCCCATTCTCGAGGAGTATTTTCCACAACACGAACCCGATGCGTTCCAAGACTATTTTCAGCGGAAGCACGTCGTAGCTGCAATCATTGAGGTAACTGTTGAGCCGAATCGTTTGGAATCGAGTGCCAATATTTCCTGTCAGAAAATAAATAAATAAAAAATATATTGCAAATAATGTGACAGCAAATAAAATTGATTGGAGCCAAAATTTTCGGTCGTTTTTTTTATAAAAATCATAAAAAAACAAAATCAGCCAACAAGGAAAAGTCAAGATGACGGTTTCTTTGCAACAAAAAGCACCGAGCAAGCCTGCGGCGAAGAACAAAGCTCGCCGACGGTCGCCCCAATCAGTTTTTAGATATGCCCAGATGCTCAAAGTTATCCAAAAAGCCATTGGCACATCGGTCATCAATTTGTCGGAATAAAAAAGCGTCCAACTGCTCGTAAAAAACAGCAAAGTCGCCCAACATTTTGCCTCCAAAGAGTCTTTGCGAAGCAAGTCCAACATCAAAAAAAAGCTGCCGAAAGTATAAAGCAAAGCCGGAATCGCACTCACATGGTCAGAAATCCCAAAGCACCTGTAAAGCATCGCCAACGGCGCAATCAGTCCCCAGCGATAAGCAAAATGTTCGCCGTGCAGGTCGAGGCGTGTGTGCGAAAGGTCATTGGCAAGCTGCGCATAGAGCATATCGTCGTAGCCGTAATGCCCAAAAAAACCAACAAAATGATGCAATAAAAGCAGCGAGCCGCCGCCAAAAAGCAGCAAAAAATTCGATTTCGATAGGTACGCGAGCAAGTTGGCTTTCATGGAGAGGAGGCAGCTAAAAAGTACTAATTCAGTGATTATTTTTTCTTTCTGCGTTTGCGCGGTTGTGACTGAGCCAAATCTTCGAGCATAATTTTAAACGCCTCCACTAAATCATCGTCGTCGTAATCTGCATCGTCGTCGTCCATTTCAACGTTGCTCGTATCGAGGAAATCTTTAAAAATAGGGTGCGAACCATTCATCAACGAATCAAAATCACTGGGTTTTTTTCCAGTTTCCAAAAACTCTTTGAGCGAGTCGCGGATTGTCGCAAACATTTTCTGTGCATTTTGATAATCTCTTATTGCCTCTGGCGAACTCGGACTGGGTTCCCATGAGTTAACGCTCTGTTTGTAAGCTACGCCAATATCTGATGCTTGGAGCGTGGATAGTTCCGATTTTATGCGGCTTAATTGCTGTTCGAGAAGCTTTATTTCGTGGCGGGTGCGACCTAATTGTTGCTCGTAAAAATCTACCAACACGTTTCCTTTACTTTCTGGCGGAGCTTCGGACTGGTAGTCGGCGTAGGTAGCCATTATTTGTAGCAATTCTTCGACGTCGCCGCGCTCATTGGCTGCGTTGATGCGCTGCATGAGTTCGTTAAAAACTTCTGTTTCTTTTTCGTCTTTCGCTTTGTCGGGGTGAAATTGGGTGGCTAATTGCAAATAAATTTTCCGCAGATTATTTTGCTCCTCTTTTTTCAGCGGCACTCGAAACTGCTCGAACATTTCCTTTGAGCGACGGCGATTGAACTCGTCGGTGTCGCGCTCGTTGCGCTGGCGGATAAGTTCTTCCATATCCATTTCGCCAAACATATCATCGTCGTCACTTTCTATAAAATCATTCTTCAGCCCTTTGAGGATTTTTTTGTCTGTTTTTGAAAGTGTTTTGACTTTTTGGAGCTGACTGATTAATGCTTTCACTTCCTTGCGCAGGTTATTTATGTCCATCACCCAAAATACTACGTTGGCTGTTTCTCTCTGAAAAGTGGTGATCTTTTCTTGCAGATTTGACAGTGTGGTTTTACTTTTTTTGAGTTGAGTCGTTACTTTTTTCTTTCTTTCAAGCCACTCTTTGTATTCTATTTCCTTTTGTAAAGCGGGGCTTTTGATTATTTTATTTTTCAAAATAAAAAATTGACGTGTTAAAAAATTTCCCAAAAATACAAACAGCCGTTGTGTTTTTACTCACCAACGGCTGTTTATTTTCAAAGACCAAAGTTTTTTTTAGTATCTGTAAAACTCTTGCTTGAACGGACCTTCCACTTTTACGCCGATGTAGTCGGCTTGGTGGCTTGCCAACTCCTCGAGTTCTACGCCGATTTTGGCGAGGTGGAGGCGGGCTACTTTTTCGTCCAAATGTTTAGGCAATGTATAGACTTTATTTTCGTACTTATCACTGTTTTGCCAAAGTTCCAACTGTGCCAATACTTGATTGGTAAATGAGTTGGACATTACGAAAGACGGGTGTCCCGTCGCGCAGCCCAGATTGACCAATCGACCTTCTGCCAACACGAGAACGTCTTTGCCGTCAATAGTGTATTTATCCACTTGTGGCTTGATTTCTATTTTCGTATCGCCGTAGCTTTTATTGAGCCACGCCATATCAATTTCGTTGTCGAAGTGACCGATATTGCACAAAATAGTTTTATCGTTCATCAGTCGGAAGTGTTTTTCGGACACGATGTCCACATTTCCAGTCGCTGTGACGACGATGTTAGCGCGCGGGATAGCATTCTCCATTTTCTTGACCTCGAAGCCGTCCATAGCCGCTTGCAGAGCGCAAATCGGGTCTATTTCAGTAACAATCACACGGCAGCCCGCGCCTTGCAAGGAAGCAGCCGAGCCTTTTCCTACGTCGCCGTAGCCGGCTACTACTGCCACTTTTCCAGCCATCATCACGTCCGTAGCGCGGCGGATAGCATCTACCAAAGACTCTTTGCAGCCATATTTGTTGTCGAATTTCGACTTCGTTACGGAGTCATTGATGTTGATAGCGGGCATCAAAAGCGTGCCTTTTGCTACGCGCTCGTAAAGGCGATGAACGCCCGTAGTAGTTTCTTCGCTCAATCCTCTGACACCAGATACCAGCTCTGGAAAGTGGTCGAGTACCATATTGGTAAGGTCGCCGCCGTCGTCGAGTATCATATTGAGAGGTTTGCCGCCTTCAAAAGCGAAAATGGTTTGCTCGATGCACCAGTCAAATTCCTCTGCGTTCATGCCTTTCCAAGCAAAAACGGGAACGCCAGTCGCTGCAATAGCGGCGGCGGCGTGGTCTTGTGTGGAAAAGATGTTGCAAGAAGACCAAGACACTTCCGCGCCCAACTCCACGAGTGTTTCGATGAGGACGGCGGTTTGAATGGTCATGTGCAAGCAGCCTGCGACGCGTGCGCCAGCGAGAGGTTTGGTCGCTCCGTATTCTTCGCGAAGCGCCATCAAGCCGGGCATCTCTGCCTCTGCCAATTCTATTTCTTTGCGTCCCCAGCTGGCGAGCGCAATGTCTTTTACTTTGTATTTCAAAGTTTCTACTTGTGTCATTTTTTTTGTAATAATTTTTTAATAAAAATTTTTGCGCCGCAAAGTTACGAGAATATTAGATGATTTGCAAAAAAAGTTAGACTTTTCCGTAACTTTGCGTTTATAATTCTATTAAAATTTTGAATCGTCACAAAATGACAAAAATAATATTTTTTATCGTACTTGGGTTTATATTTTTAGAAAGTTGTGCGGCTCATTTTCCGAAGAAATCTTTTTCGGAAGAAACACCGCCGCCAGCTCCCGACTACTCTAAATCGGAGCATTGGGCTGCGCTGCCGACCGAGCGAGATTTGTCGGACAGCGTACCAAGCCCGCTACTGAAAAGCACGCCTGAAAGCCAAGAAGTAGATGTTTTTTTCTTGCACCCAACGTCTTACACAGGCAAGGACGAGCAAGGCGAAATCCACTGGAACGCAGCAACAAACGATGCCAAAATCAATGAAACAACGGATTTGGGAGCAATTCTGAATCAAGCAAGTATCTTCAACGAAGTAGGTAGGGTCTATGCGCCGCGCTACCGCCAAGCGCATTTGCAGAGTTATTTTGTGAAAAAAAATCCTGAAAATGGCAAGAAGGCTCTCGACCTCGCCTACCAAGATGTAAAAGCTGCGTTTGAATATTACCTAAAAAACTACAATCGCGGTCGCCCTATCATCATTGCGTCGCACAGTCAGGGAACGACTCATGCAGGGCGACTGATGCGAGAATTTTTTGACGGAAAAGTATTACAAAATAAATTAGTCGTTGCTTACTTGATTGGTATGCCTGTCACAAAAAACTATTTTAAGAATATTTTTCCTTGTGAAAACCAAAATCAAACAGGTTGTTTTTGTTCGTGGCGGACGTGGCAGCGTGGATATTATCCCGCAGGGCATGATTTGCTGACCAAAGAGCAGCACGACAACATCGTGGTAACGAACCCTTTGAACTGGAAAACAGACGGGAGTTATGCTTCTTCGGAACTCAATACGGGCGCAGTGTTGAGAAAATTTAACAAAATTTACCCAAAATTAGTAGATGCGCAAGCGAGCGAGGGCGTGCTGTGGATAAAAAAGCCCAGATTTGCGGGTAGTTTTTTGATTCGCTTGCGCAACTATCACGTCGGCGACTTCAATCTTTTTTGGGTGAATGTGCGCCAAGATGCTAAACGGCGTGTTGGATTATTTTGGAAATAAATTTTTTTTATTTTTTTATTTTATAATATTCGCATTAAATATTCGCCGTAACCGCTTTTGAGCAAAGGAGTTGCGAGCGTATGAAGCTGGTCGGCGTTGATGAATCCCATGCGGTAGGCAATTTCCTCGATGCAACCAATTTTCAATCCCTGTCGCTCTTCGATGACTTGTACGAACTGACCGGCTTGCATCAGCGAGGCGAAAGTGCCTGTATCTAACCAAGCTGTTCCGCGATTTAATACACTGACTTTGAGTTGTTTGCGCCGCAAATATTCTTTATTCACATCGGTAATTTCGTATTCTCCGCGCGCACTCGGCGCAAGGTTTTTAGCGATTTCGACCACCGAATTGTCGTAAAAATATAAGCCCGGTACAGCAAAATTGGATTTGGGTTGTGTGGGTTTTTCTTCGATAGAGATGGCGTTCATGCTGGCATCAAACTCTACCACGCCGTACCGCTCGGGGTCGTGGACTTGGTAGGCGTAGATAATGCCGCCGTCGGGGTCATTGTTGGCTTGCAAAATTTTACTCAATCCGCTGCCATAAAAAATGTTGTCGCCCAACACCAAAGCTACTTTGTCGTCGCCGATGAACTGCTCACCGATGACGAAAGCCTGCGCCAGTCCGTTGGGAAGTGCCTGCTCGGCGTACTGAAAATCGCAACCGATTTGGCTACCGTCGCCGAGAAGTTTTTTGAAGTGCGGCAAGTCATGGGGCGTAGAGATAATCAACACCTCCCGAATACCCGCCAACATCAGAATAGACAGCGGATAATAAACCATCGGCTTGTCATAAATAGGCATCAACTGTTTGCTCACCGCCAGCGTGAGCGGGTGAAGTCGAGTGCCAGAGCCGCCAGCAAGGATAATTCCTTTCATATTTTTATTTTTTATTTTTTTAAATCTTCTCCACTTTCATCTTCAAACTCAATTCATCTGTCATTTCTACCAAATCGCCATCGACGGTTGCAGATAAATCAAGGCTGACTGCCAAGACTTCCGAGCAGATGTAATCTTTGAAATCGGCGGCGGCGGCGGCGATAAAATCGTGCTGCTCAATAGTAACTTTGATTTTGTCTGTGATGTCAAAATTCTTGTCTTTGCGAAGATTTTGTATGCGATTGACCAATTCGCGAGCAATGCCTTCGGCAATCAACGCATCGCTCAACGTAATGTCGAGTGCTACAATCAACGCGCCATCGTTGGCGACCAACCAACCGGGTATGTCTTCGCTGATAATATCGAAATCGGAAGCTGCCAAAGTGTATGTTTTTTCCGCAACTTCGATGCTATAACTGTTTGATTTTTCGATAGTTATGATTTCTTCGTTGTCCAGTTCCTCGATAGCGGCGGCAACGGTTTTCATATCTTTTCCAAGACGTGCGCCGAGTGTTTGACCTGCTTCGTCCTTCGCTTTGAAGTTCGCTTTGGCACGTTTTTTTACAATATTACTGGTATCTGTAATAAATTCAATCATTTTGATGTTGGTTTCTGCCAAAATCAGGTCTTTTACGCCTTCGATTTGCGCCACAAAACCATCGTTCAGAACGGGTAACATGACTTTCGACAATGGCTGGCGTACGCGCAGACTTTGACTTTTGCGCAAGCTCAAAATCAAAGACGAAATACGCTGCGCATAATCCATTCGTTCCTCCAATTCGGGGTTTATCGTGTCGTGGCTCACTTTTGGGAAGCTCGCCAAATGCACACTTTCGTGATTTTCTTGCTTTGTGATTTGGTTTAAATTGCGGTACAACCAGTCGCCAAAAAACGGTGCTATCGGCGACATCATTTTTGAAACTGCTTCCATGCAAGTGTAGAGCGTTTGGTAAGCAGAAAGTTTGTCCCCACCTAACCTCCCCAAAGGGGAGGAGTCTGAAAGTTCCCCTCCTTCGGAGGGGTTAGGAGAGGACTTCCAAAAACGCCTGCGGCTCTGTCTTACGTACCAATTCGACAATTCTGCATCTACAAATTTTTCTAACAAACGCGCTGCGTTAGTTGGCTCATAATCAGCGTATTGCGCATTGACTTCTTGTATTAGAGAATTTAATTTGGACAAAATCCAACGGTCGATTTCAGGGCGATTTTCCAACGGAATGTTATTTTCTTTGTAAGAAAATCCATCAACATTGGCGTACATCGCAAAAAAATTGTAAGTATTGTAAAGCGTTCCGAAAAACTTATTGCGCACTTCGGTCAAGCCTTCGATGTCGAATTTTAGGTTGTCCCAAGGCTGCGAGTTTGACACCATGTACCACCGGGTAACGTCCGCACCGTGCTTATCCAATGTTTCAAAAGGGTCAACGGCATTGCCCAATCGCTTGGACATTTTTTGACCATTCTTATCCAACACCAAACCTGTGGAAACTACGTTTTTGAAGGCGACGCTGTCATAACACATTGCGCTAATCGCGTGCAAAGTGTAGAACCAACCACGAGTTTGGTCCACGCCTTCGGAGATGTAATCAGCAGGAAATCCCCCCTGCCCCCCAAAGGGTGGTAATAAGTGCATACCATCACGCAATTCTTCGCGGGTAAAAGTAGCACGGTGGCTCAATTCCTTATGAATTTTCGCTAAAACATTATCTATATCGCCAATTATTTGGTTATTGGTAAAACGAATGACTTTAAAACCATTATCTTGCAATGTTTTCGTTCTTAAAGCGTCGGCTTCTTTCACATCGGGTTCATTATGATACCCACCATCTACTTCAATAATTAAAAGTTTAGTTAAACATACAAAATCAACGATAAAGTCATCAACTGGATGCTCCCTTCTAAATTTAAAATTATCCAATTTTTTACCACTTAATTGAACCCACAATACTTTTTCAGCATCGGTTGGATTACTTCTACGTTGTTTTGCTAATTCCAATAGCTTAATCGCCTTTTCTTGGCTACCTGTATGATACAGAAAACGCTTTTTCCCACCTCTGTCTTCCCAAAGGGAGGAAGCACCGCTATGGAGTTCCCTCTCTTTGGGAGGGTTAGGGTGGGAAAATTGCGCAAAAGGCATCGCTCCACTGTCAAACCAAACATCTATTAAGTCTAACTCTCGATACATTGGCTGTCCGTCATCACTTACCAACACAATTTCATCAATATAAGGGCGGTGCAAGTCATTCGGAACAGTTTGATTTAAGCCTAAAATCTTGTTGGCTTTTTCTATTTCAGCCGTAAATTGCGCTATCGAACCGATACAGATTTCTCCCCCCTGTCCCCCAAAGGGGGGAGAAACTGCATTTCCTCCTTTGGAGGAAATGCCAGATACTTCCTCTTGGGGAGTGTTATTTGTTATTCCCCCTTTGGGGGTTAGGGGGACTCTCCAAATCGGCAACGGCGTTCCCCAATAACGGCTGCGCGACAAGTTCCAATCGTTCAGATTTTCCAACCATTTTCCAAATCGACCTTCGCCCGTAGCGGCAGGTTTCCAATTGATTGTTTTGTTGAGTTCGCTCATGCGCTCTTTCATCGAAGAAGCGCGGATAAACCAACTGTCCAACGGATAGTACAAAATCGGCTTGTCGGTGCGCCAACAATGTGGATAATTGTGAACGTATTTTTCCTTTTTAAATAATTTATTTTCTAATTGTAATTTTAAGATAATACGCTCATTTACATCAAGATACGTATTAGAACGGGTCGTAATACTTTTGATTAAAACAGAATATTCATCGTCGCCCGAAAGGTTTTTCATGCGCTCGATTTCTGCGTCGCGCTCTGCGTCATTGAGGTAATCGCCTTTGACATATTCGCCTGAAAACTCACCAACGCTGTCTAAAAAACGTCCGCGTTTGTCCACCAAAGTCAATGTTCCGATGCCATTGGCGCGACCAACTTTCATGTCGTCCGCACCAAACGAAGGTGCAGTGTGTACGATACCAGTACCGTCTTCGGTGGTTACGAAATCGCCACAAATCACTTTGAAACAATCCGCGCCGTCCGAACCAACTATCGGTTCGATTTCATTTCCGTAAGGCAAAAGTTGCTCGTAGCGAATGCCCGCTAAATCAGAGCCTTTTCCAATCACTTGACTTTCAATGATTTGTGGTTGATTTTTTCCACCAAACCATTTCGACACCAAGGATTCCGCCAAAATAACCGACACTTGTTTGTCTTCCAAATAAGGCGATTTGCATTTGATTTTTACGTAAGTGATATTTGGTCCAACGGTCAAAGCGGTGTTTGAAGGCAACGTCCAAGGCGTTGTCGTCCAAGCGAGAATGCGAATGTCTTCCCCCTCATTCCCCCAAAGGGGGAGGTTTTCGTCATTCCCCCTTTGGGGGTTAGGGGGAATAATCCTAAACATCGCAACCGCCGACGTGTCCGTGACTTCTTGATATGCGCCTGGCATATTCAACTCGTGCGAACTCAATCCCGTACCAGCTGCGGGCGAGTACGGCTGTATCGTGTAGCCTTTGTAAAGCAAGCCTTTGTCGTACATTTTTTTCAACAGATGCCAACAGCTTTCCATATAATCGTTCTCGAAAGTGATGTACGGATTGTCGAGGTCGAGCCAATGTCCCATGCGGCGGGTCATATCGTCCCAGCGGTCTTTGAAGCGCATGACGGTCGCTTTGCAAGCCTTGTTGTAGTCGTCCACGCTGACCTTCGTACCGATGTCTTCTTTTCTGATGCCGAGTTCTTTTTCGACTTGCAACTCTATGGGCAAGCCGTGTGTATCCCAGCCGCCTTTGCGCTCTACGCGCTTGCCTTTGAGCGTTTGGTAACGGCAAAAAATGTCTTTCATCGCTCGCGCCATGACGTGGTGAATGCCCGGCATACCGTTGGCAGAAGGCGGTCCTTCGTAAAACACGAAACTGTTGTCCGCGTCGCGCTGCTCTACAGATTTTTTGAAAATGTCATTTTCGTCCCAAAATGCGAGTATTTCCGCGTCTATTTGCGGAAGATTGAGTTGTTTGTATTCTTTGTACATAAATTATATATGCTTGTATTAAAAGCGCATTGTTAATTGATTGTCTTTTTGTGTTGATGCTTCTATTGTTGCAAAATATCTTTTTACAAATATTTTCAGTCTTATATAAGGTAATTCTTCTTTCATAGCCATTAGCCTTCTTTCTATCATATCATCATGGTCGTAAATCTCTATAATATGACTTTTTGCAAGGTATTCAAAACCATAATAATCCGTTAAATTGTATATTCTTAAAATTTCAGTTATGTATCGCTTTAGTTCTTTTTGTAATTTAACTTTTTGAAAGCGCACGCTAAACTCTGGATTGATTTTATTTATATCTGAATTTACTTTAATCCATTCGTCAGCAGCATTTTTGGATATATTGTATGTGTTTGTATTTTCTATTTTTCGTTTTATGTCAAAAGTTACATAAAAACCGTGTTGTTTGAGTTCCTCTTCATTTATTCTTTTTTCTTCCGTAAATACTGCAATTATTCCTGATTTTTTAACTGCGACAAGGCGTTCCGAAAAAGTCATGCTGTACGATTTTGGGCTATTTTTGTCAATCCCACCTGCATTGATTATTTTAATTTCGTACAAGGCGTTTTCTGTTCTGTTGAAAACATATAACTTTAATTTTCTATTTATAAGTCTATATTCCTCAAACTCTTTTTGGTCTTCTCCCAAATATGTAATCGTAGAACCAACTTTTAAATCTTCTAAATTTCCACTATAAAAACATTCAATGACGAAATCGTGTTCGTAGCTCAAGTCCTGCTGAAAATATTTATAAGTATCTATTTTTTGGACATCAAATAATTCGGATTCTTTTTTTATTTTTTCCAAATAATCAAGAATATTTTTGAGTTCTTTGTCATTATTATCTAATCTTAAAATGACTGAACTCTCTTTGTTTGGACCTTCCATCGCTCTTTTTGTCATATTGTGACTGCCTATCCAAACTTCCGAATATTGCTCGAACTCAAAGACAAAAATCTTGCTGTGCATTAAATATTTAGAAGTTTCGTCATCTAAAACGTCACTGACCGAAGTTTGCCTTTTTAGGCGAAACTGATATGTGTATAAATAAATATTTCCTCCACTTTTTTTCCATTTTGCCAAATGGTCAATATTGGTAGGCTTGTGAAAATCTACACACATAAAAGAATTTTTGGTTTTTAGCTTTTCAATCAAACCCTCATATTTGCTGTCATTTATCGCTAACGTCCAAAAAGCAACACAACCTTTAACGGATTTAGACGCTTCAACGGCTCGCATAAATCTGTTAACTCCTTTTGCGTCGGGTTGTAATATTAATTCAAAGCCGTTTTCTTTCATTTTTCTTTTATAAAAATTATATCTAAAACGTTGGGTTGAAACCCAACGCCACGAAATCGGTCATCGCTACGCGATTTTGGTGTGTGCAGCAAATCGCGTAGCGATGATTGATTTCGTTGTCAATGGTTTTAACCGTTGGTCACGGTAAAAAAAATTATATCTAAAATGTTGGGTTGAAACCCAACGCCACGAAATTGGTCATCGCTATGCGATTTTGGTAATAAATCGCGTAGCGATGATTGATTTCGTTGCCAATGGTTTTAACCATTGGTCACGGTAAAAAAAAATTATACCTAAAACGTTGGGTTGAAACCCAACGCCACGAAATCGGTCATCGCTTCGCGATTTTAGTAGTAAATCGCGTAGCGGTGATTGATTTCGTTGCCAATGGTTTTAACCATTGGTCACGGTAAAAAAAATTTACATCAAGTCGTCAAACACATATCGTTTATCGTAGGGAATTTCATTTTGTTCCAAAAGTTGTATGTATTCGTCAGAAAATTTTATTTTTTGGTGGTGCGCTTCTTGATTTTTGACATAATGATATACATTATCTTTGTGGGCGTGCGTGTAAGAAAATAAACCGCAACCCCGCTGCCATTCAAAACGGTGTTCTGACAAACCGCTTTCATTGACCCATTTCGACGATTTGGCTTTGATACTTTTCATCACATCTGACAGCGACACAGAAGGTTTCAAATCAAAAAAACAATGAATGTGGTCTTCGACACCGTTCACGATATTGTTCTTGCAACCCGTTTCGTTGATCAAATTGCCAATGACTGCGCACAACTGACCTTTCCAAGCTCTATCAATCATCGCTGCACGATATTTGACCGTAAAAACCGCTTGAATATGTATTTGTGAATAAACATTACCCATTTTATTTGCTTGTCTATTTTTTATAAAAAATTTATTTATTCTATGTCGTCCAATGGTTAAAACCATTGGCGACCAAATCGGTCATCGCTATGCGATTTGCTACTTGGGCTGCAATCGCATAGCGATGACCGACTTCGTTGCGTTGGGTTTTAACCCAACCAACTAACCCAACCAACTAACCCAACTAACCCACACAACTAACCAACCAAAATATACTCAATTCCCCAAATTTTATTAAAATCAACAATTACAGCCACCATACACAATTAAATTTTTATTTTTCATAAAAATATCAAAGCCACAAATTTCAGTATCATCAATTATAAATTTTTTGGCTGTTTTGTCATATTGGAATTCGTAACGGCTAAACACAGTTTTTATAAAAATATAACCTTCGTAAAGGCTTACATTCGGAAAAGTGTAAGTTTCTTCACTTACTTCTCCGATATGCAAGGAATAAGATATACCGTTACTAAAAACTACTTTGCAATGTCCTCCTCCGTATACAATAGTAATAAGTTTATCAATATTTTCTTCTTCCCGCAAGTATCTCTTTTTACCGCCTTTAAAATCTATAAACTCCGTTTTACCTATTTTTCCTACGGACTTTTTTAGGTACGTGAATAAATAGTTATCTACATTTTTCTGTGGCGCGATCAACTGCGACATATATCCGTCAAATATAAATCCTTCTTGGTCGTCGTATTTTACCAACAACCAAACGCCTTTAACCTTAAAATTTTTAAATTCTTCTACTTCGTGCGCCACGATTATGCCGATATTGGACTGCACAGTTACTTTCGTCCCGTAGGGCAAGGCGACCATTTTTTCGCTTTGTGCATCGGGTAATTTTCGCATATTCAAGCCCGACAATGCCCAAACGTATATCGTGTCGCCTTCTTTGAAGCGCGATTGTTGAGCAAAACAAATAGCTGTCGAAAACAACAATAAAATCGCTAAATTACTTCTCATTTTATGGGTTTATTTAGTGGGTTTTCAGATGTTTTGGGTCTGAACAATATTAAAGTATAATTTTTTTTTTTGATTCGTCACTCCAACTATTTGACAGTCAGATAGTTATAAGCCAACTCTAATCCTTGGACTTGCGCAGTGATGTAACGGCGGAGAGTTGGGTAGTCGCCTTGTGCGTGCTGCAAAAAACCAGATGCCTGCCCATAAATGGCGGGCGTTTTGAGCTTTTGGATACAATAAAAACCGTCCAAAAATGTTTTGATGCCTCCCGAAACGATAATTTGGCCGCACTGTACTCGCTCTCCAAGTTCCAGCAAAAGTTCGTTTGTCAAGTCCGTCATCTCGTAGGCGGTATGCCCGATGTGCGCCAACTCATTGAATATCAGTTGTTTCTGTTCGTCGCTGCGCAAGAGTTCCAATTTGGCAAAATTCGTTCCGCCGTTTGCCGCAAAATCTACTGCCGCCAGAGGCAGTTGCAGCAGCGCGCGCAAGCTCGCTTTTCCCATTCCCTGCCCAACTTCCTTGACTATAATCGGATAAGCAACGTGTTCCAAAACCGTTTTTATGGTGTCTATCGGTGCTTTTTTGAAGCGGTCGCCTTCGGGCTGTAGCCATTCTTGCATCGGATTGACGTGAATAATCAAACCGTCGGCTCTCAACTTTTTTACCATGTCACCAATCAGGCTCAATTCATCTTTTTCTATCAATTCTTCTAACTGTGCAACCCCCAAATTTGCAAATAGAGGCATTTGGTCGCCCATCAACTCGCGCACGTCGAAGTCAGGCAAATATTCGTCGGAGTAAAGTAGCGAGCGGCACGACCCAAGACCCATTCCCATTCCAAACTCGGCGCAAGCGCGCGCCAGATTTTGATTGATAATACGGGCTTTTTGAGTGCCGCCAGTCATTGAAGAAACCCACATCGGCACTCGAAGTGTTTTGCCCAAAAACGGAATCGGAGCAATCGAACCACCGCCTGCCGCCGACGGGTGCGCCGCTAAAAGTGGCTCATAATAAAAACGAGAATCCAAAGTAGGAGCTGCAATCTGCGACTGGAGTGCCAACTCTATGTGGTCACTTTTGCGTTCTACCGCCGTTGGGTCGTTATCGGATAAAAATTCTGGCATAAAAGAATGAATATTATTGAAAATAAGTTCGTGCACTTAAATAGATGACATTTAATGTTATACATAATTCGTTGATTTTCAATAGTTTATGATGACTCAAAATTAATAACTAAAAACTAAAAACTACTTATGACGCTCAAAGTAGAACATATTGGAATTGCGGTGCGCAACTTGACAAATTCTAATCTATTATTTGAAAAATTATTCGGCGTTCCGCCCTACAAAGCCGAAACAGTTGCCTCCGAAAACGTGACTACTTCCTTTTTCAAAATCGGCGAAAGTAAAATTGAGCTTTTGGAAAGCACCGCCGCCGACAGTGCGATTGCGAAATTTTTGGAAAAAAAAGGCGAGGGGATTCACCACATCGCTTTTGAGGTAGCCGATATTAACGCTGAAATAAGCCGCCTGACCGCCGAAGGGTTCACGGTGCTGAACGCCACACCCAAGCTCGG
>JAYWGG010000204.1:0-1896 GCA_043778415.1 Saprospiraceae bacterium | reverse complement strand
TTTTTCCGCTCCAGATGGTCGTCTTTCCGGGCGAACTTTTAAATCTGCACATATTTGAGCCACGCTATCGCCAGTTGGTGAGAGAGTGCCACACAAACAGAACTACTTTTGGTATTCCTTGTTTTTTAAAAAATAAAATAACTGAAATAGGTACTGAAATAAAATTATTAAGTATAGAAAAACGCTATCCCAATGGCGAAATGGACATCAAAACCCAGGCTTTGGGGCGGTTTGTGTTGCAAGATTTTTACAATGAAACTCCCGGAAAACTCTATGCGGGTGCAGATGTAGAGCGGTTGGAGGAAGAAGATATAATAGGAAATTTCAATCTCAAAGAAGAAATTTTTGAAAAGTTGATGGAGCTTTTTTCGATGATGGGAGTACAAAAAACGCCCAATTTCGAGTTGGCTGCGTTTTCAACTTTTTCGGCGGGACATTACATTGGGCTTTCGTTGGAAGAAGAATATGAATTGTTGAAAATAATGGGCGAAGAAAATCGACAGCATTTTGTGTTGTCACAACTCAACAAACTAATCCCTACTATGCGCGAGGTAGAAAACCTAAAAAATCGGGTAAAAATGAATGGACATTTTAAAAATATTGTCCCACCAAATTTTTGAAGAATATAATTCTATTTAATGCGTTATTCCTTTAGAATTTAAAAAATTTATATATTTATTTACATTTACGTTGTGTCCTGACAGGGTTTCCGCGAACGCATGAGTACCAGAATTGTCTGCGCGAGCGCAAAAATACAAGTAATGATGCTCTTCAGGATTCAAAACTGCGTCAATGCTGCTCGCTGACGCAATGCTAATCGGACCCGGCGGCAGCCCTTCGTGGAGGTAAGTGTTGTAGGGAGAGTTGTACTCCAAATGATATTTTACGACCCGACGAGTTTCAAAATCCTTGCTCGCAAAAACACAAGTTGGGTCGGCTTGCAGCTTCATTCCTATTTTGAGCCGATTGAGATAAACCGCAGCAATTCGCGGTCTTTCTTCCTGATTTTGTGATTCTTTTTCGACGATAGAAGCCAACGCATACGCTTGGTTGGGAGTCAGATTTAGAGCTTCCGCTTTCGCCTTTCGGTCATTTTTTTGCCAAAAAGCATCGTGTTCTTTGACCATTCTTTCGACAAATTTTTTCGCGTCAGTGTTCCACAAAAAATCATAGGTGTTTGGTATGAATACACTCATCAGCTCGTCTGCGCTGTAACCAATAGCTGCTAAAAATGTAGAATCTTTGAATATTGTGACAATTTCGAGCGAATCACATTCTAACGCTTTTCCAGCTTTGGCGGCTATATTTTCGGTTTGTCTTTCGTAATTCAAAACAACTTTTACGCTCGCTTGCTCGCCTTTTTTGAGGTGATTGACGAGGTCGTAGTTGCTCCAGCCTTTTTTAATTTTGTAGCGTCCAGCACGCATGACGGGCTGTTTATAGTGTAGTCGCTGCGCCAACCAATCGAAAGAATCGAGGTTATGGACGATTTTTTTTGTTTTTATAATGTCCAAAACCTGCTCGTAAGTCGCACCTGTTGGTATATAAACGTATTCCTCTTTCAAGTCTTTTGGGACGTTGGACGCAAAAACATCTCGCCCGTATTTTGCTCCAAGCACTGCTGCGAACACTGTCACAAATGCAATAATTATTAGATTTCGTTTATTTTTAAACCATTTTGGTCGTATGTCCAAATTTTCTGTCGTCATAATCTTAATATTGCTCTTTTTCGTTGGGAAAATTTCCACTTTTTACATCAGAAATATATTTTTCGGTAGCTTGTTTTATTTCGTCAAATAGCTCCAAATACCGCCTCAAAAATCGGGGTTGAAATTCTTTGGTCAGTCCAATCATGTCGTGTGTCACCAATACTTGCCCGTCTGCGCTGCCGCCTGC
>JAYWGG010000203.1:0-5261 GCA_043778415.1 Saprospiraceae bacterium | reverse complement strand
TTTGACGATATTTAGACGAAAATTGTAGATATTCCAAGTCGTATTGGCTACTATCGCAATTTTCTTTCGGGAAGGAACGGACATGAAGAAACGGACGTGTTAAAAAATATTTTGCAAATATACCATTCAATATACGAAAAAAAATAGGTTTTAGTAACAAAACTTCGTTATTTTGTATAAATTTGTACGTAGTTGAGGGTAGAAAATTGATTTATTTTTTAGGACTCAAAATTAATCAATGTGTCACTCATTTGCTTTGAATTATTTTAGCCAAATAAAAAGTTGTAAAATTATAAATGAAAATTATATATAAGCTAAAATACACTTTTTTGCGAAAAGTAAGCCTTTTTTATTCGTCACAAGAAATACCTCTTTATCTTCGCACAGACGAAGACGCAAAAAACTTAAGGCTTTTGCGTAAGAATATTTCTGATTTTTTTGAAAAAGAAGATACTGAAACACTCACAGAAAGTCAAAGTACTACGGATTGGATTTTTTTTCAACAAGAATTAGCGACGCATTTGATGAAAGACGACCCACGTTTTTTTACAAAGTGGAAAGTCGTTTCAGAAACTATGTTTTTTGAGCCATCTGATGAGGAGTTTTACGCACTACAAACTGCGCCTAAATCGCTCCAGTGGCTTTGGAAAAATGCAGCTATCGAACATTCTTTGGGTTGCCCGTCGCCTTATATTTTGTACCCGACGAGCAGCGGGAATCTCATTCATCATGCTTATTCGCTCTTAAAACTATTAGAATTTACAGCACCTGACTTATTGAAAAGCATAGACCATATTTGGGAGTGGGGTGCTGGCTACGGCAGTTTTTGCAGACTTTGTTTTCAGGCGCGCTTTTCGGGTAAATATTCTATTTTCGATTTACAGCTTTTTGCTATGTTGCAGCAGTATTATTTGTCAGAAGTTCGCCCGCATGAGTTTGATAATCAATTAATTACGTGGAAAAATACGAGTGAGCTCGCTGAAAAAAAATATGCTGCCCCCGATTTATTTGTAGCTTTGTGGTCTTTGAGCGAAACGCCATTGGCGGCGCGTGCGCAAATTATTGCTCATTTGTCGGACTGCAAATATTGGTTAATCGCATTCCAAAATCAGTTTTCCGATATTGATAATATATTGTATTTTAATCAGTTGCAACAAGAAAACCCACATATCCATTGGCAACTAATTCCAATCGTGCATTTGCCAAATAACTTTTATCTAATCGGAAAAATAATAATATGATAGTAGTAAAACTGCAAGGTGGATTGGGCAACCAACTTTTTCAGTTGGCTTTTGGGGTGGCGCAAAGCCAGCGAGAGCGATGCAGTTTTGTACTTGCAGAAGGATTTGGATATTCAGAAATGCTGGCATCATTTTTTGATTTACAAAACATAAAAATTCTAAAAAAAATATCAAAAAAATATTCTTTAGAAAATCAACTTGAAGAAAATCAATGGATAGCACCAGCAAAAAATTTAGCAAATTTTGAAAATCAGTCTAATGTCTTATACGACGGATATTTTCAGTCGGAGGATTATTTTTTGGAGCATAAAAACTTGATAATCAATAATTTAAAGATAAATAAAAAATATAGAATAGATGCTCGCCGTTGGCTTGGCATCTGCGACGGTCGCCCTTGCGTTGCTTTTCATGTGCGTCAAGAAGATTATTTCAGTTTTGGAAATGATGAATTGGGTGGAAAAAATTTGACATTGCCCTTCGATTATTATGTGAATTGTTGGGACACAATTTGTAAAATATTTCCCAATGGTTTTCATGCTATTTGGGTTGCAGAAAAGCCACTCAAAGATTTTCAAACATCATTTTTTAGGTTCAAAAAAATAGAAAATGTGACATATCATTTTGTGTGCTATCCACAGTTTGTGATGGATTTTCAAACACTCATGCAAGCTGATATTATAGTGACGGCTAACAGCACTTTTTCGTGGTGGGCAGCTTATTTGAGTAAAGACAAGCCTATTTTTGCACCCGAAAATTGGCTCGGATTCAAAATAAATCAAGAATTTCCGTCCAAGATTATTCCAACTTATTGGCATAAAATTTCAACTCTACCGCAGCACTTTTAGAAAATGCAATTAGAAACGCCTGTACTTTTGTTAGCTTTCAACCGTCCCGATACTACGCAGCGAGTGTTCGACCGCATAAAATATGCTCGCCCCAAACAGCTTTTTTTTGCTGCTGACGGCGCACGCGCTGGCAATCATTCAGATGTCGAAAATTGCAGATTGGTGCGGCAGATAGCAACACAAGTGAACTGGAATTGCGACTTAAAAGTACTGTTTCAAGAAGAAAATCTCGGTTGTGGCAAAGCTCCTCCAACTGCGATTTCTTGGTTTTTTGACCACGTCGAGCAAGGAATTGTCCTCGAAGATGATTGTCTGCCCAACCAAACTTTCTTCTCCTTTTGTCAAACTTTACTCGTTCATTATCAGACCGACGAGCGGGTAATGGCGATTTCGGGCAACTGCAATTTCCCGGATATTGCAAGTCACACATCGGATAGTTATTTTTTTTCAAAATATCCTTTTACTTGGGGTTGGGCAACTTGGCGACGGGTATGGGAAGACTACGATTTTGACCTGTCGGACTACCCAAAAAGAGCGTCGGAAATGCGACTCAATGACTATTGGAAAGATATTTTTCAGCGAATTTGTGACAAAAAATTTACAACTTGCTGGGACTACCAATTTACCTTTTTATTGATGAAAAAAAATGGTATTTGCATTTGCCCAAGCGTCAATTTAGTCAAAAATATTGGCTTCGACGAGCGCGCAACACACACCAAATGGTCAGCACCCGATTGGTACGACCAGATACCGCAAGGCGAAATTCATACGATTATCCACCCAAAATTATCTACAAATCACGTCATAAATTCGGCTGCCAATACTTTTTTTGACCAAACTATATTTTGCGAAGAACCAAAATTTAGTTTTAAATTTAGATTGAATAGAAAAATTAGATATTTAGCAAGTAAATATTTTGTAGTATGAAAATTCTACATCTCAATTCATACACGAGCGGTGGCGCGGCGGCGGCGGCTCAACGGCTGCACAGCTCTCTCCGTGCTATTCGGGTAGAATCTAATTTTTTGTCCGCATCTGACCTAAAAGAAAGGCTGCTTTTTTCAAAAACTTGGCTCTCTAACCCAATCAAAAAGTTCCGATACTGGCGGTTCAATCAGTTACAAAAAAAACAAACGTCAAGTCGTCCGTCTGGTGCGTCTTATTTTTCGCAGTGCGAAAGTTTTTTTGACCTCACGTTGCAGCCGTGTTATCAACAAGCCGATATTATTCATCTACATTGGGTGTCACACTTTTTAGATATTCCAACTTTTTTTCTAAAAAATAAAAAATCCGTTGTTTGGACGCTCCACGACACACAGCCTATTACGGGTGGTTGCCATGCTAATTTTGGCTGCGAAAAATGGAAAAATACTGAAAATTGCCACCAATGTCCGCAACTTCACCCTGATTTTTCTGCGAATATTGCTGCGCAACAGTTGAAAAAAAAAATAGAAGCGATACAAAATTTTCATAAAAACGGCGGAAAGATATGCGTCGTATCTCCCTCTCGCTGGCTTTACGAAATGGCGCAGCAGAGTTTGATTTTTGAAAATTGTGAACATCGTCAAATTTATAACGGCTTGAACGAAACCGATTTCGAGATAGTCGAACAGCAAATTGCGCGCAAAAAATTAGGACTTCCTCTCGATAAAAAAATACTACTTTTCATAGCCGCCGATATTGGCGACAGCAATAAAGGTTTTCAAATTTTAGTCCAAGCGGTACAAAATATCGGTCGCCCCGATTTGATGATTGTAACGGTCGGATCAGGGCAAAGTGAATGGCAAGGCGACTCAAAAATACATCACTTGGGTATCTTTTCGGACTCCAATCACTTAAAACTGGCTTATTCGGCGGCGGATTATTTGGTCGCACCGTCGCTTTCAGATAATCTACCGAATGTAATTATAGAATCTTTTTTTTGCGGAACGCCCGTCATTGGCTTTCCCGTCGGCGGCATCGTGGAGATGATAGAAAATAAAATAAATGGCTACCTTTGTGACAATATTACTGCCTATTCGCTTGCGGCTACCATTGACCGTGCATTAGAAAAAGACTATCTGATAGCAAGCAACAACAGCTCGATTCGTGCTGCCGCAGTAAAAAAATACAATTTACGCCATCAAGCCGAGCAATACAAGGCAATTTACGAAAAATTATGTTCCCAAAAATGAATTTGCCACGCATTACGCTCGTCACACCGTCTTTTCAGCAAGCTGATTTTTTGGAGGAAACTATAAAGTCGGTTTTGTCACAAAATTACCCTAATTTGGAATATATCGTCATAGATGGGGGAAGCACAGACGGAAGTATTGACATCATAAAAAAATATGCAGCGCAGTTGAGTTATTGTGAAAGTTGCGAAGACCGAGGGCAATCGCACGCCATCAACAAAGGCTGGCAACGAGCAACAGGTGACCTTATCGGCTGGCTCAACAGCGACGATTTACTTCTTCCAAATGCGCTGTACGAGGTTGCCGCCGCCTTTGAAGCCAATCCCAAAGTGAGTTTGGTCTATGCTGGCAACCTGATTTTTGGTGCCGGTTTCAAAAGTTATGTTGATAGAGGAACGCGTAAAAATTTTGAAATTGAGAATTTAGCACGCATGAACCTTCCCCAACAGTCTGCATTTTATCGACGCAAAGTAATCGAAGAACAAGGGTTTTTAGACGAATCACTCCATTACTGTATGGACTTTGACTTGTTTATACGCATTTTTCTCAATTATGAACTTGCGGAGGCAGACGGTGTTTGGGCTGCGTTTCGGCAGCATAAAAAAAGTAAAACTAACACTATGTTGATGGGTTTTTTTGCAGACAATCAAAAAATCATGAGCAGACTATTGAGAAGTTTTGACCATACCAAAGATTTGATACCAACTATGAAAAGTCTAAATCTGTATGTGAAAGAAAATACAAAATATTCAGTAAGCCGCCCTTACTCAAAGAAAGATATTCATCAAGCGTGGCTCTTATATCTCGAAGAAGTAGCGACCGCTCTGCGCTACGACCTTCAGTATGACTGGCTAAAACGCATTTTGAAATATTTAAAAAAGAACCATTTAGAGTTTTACACACAATCAAAAAAAATAAAACGAGTTCGTTTACTCCGTCACGTTCCAGTGTTTTTTATACTTTTTTTTAGAAAAATTAAACAAATATTTGAATGAAAAATA
>JAYWGG010000202.1:0-19485 GCA_043778415.1 Saprospiraceae bacterium | reverse complement strand
ACCAATTATTTTTTAGATAGACTTTTACGAATTTTTAACCGAATATTTACGACTTATGAAAAAATCAAACTTTAATAGGTTTGTATGCCCACGATTTTCGTACCCCTGTGCAAAATTGTGTTCGCTACTAACTTTATTTTTTGTTTCCTCCCATTTATTTGCGCAGCAAATCTCCCTTACCGCCTGCGGAACTCCTTACACTGAAAACTTCAATACCTATCTGGGTACTGGATTGAGTATTCCAAACGGTTGGGCTACCGCTTCGGCTGCTACACAGGTTTTCAACGGAGCAGGAAACGGCGTTGCCGCATCTTCAACTGGCGCGGCAGCGACTACTGGCGGAAATATCGCTTATGGCAGCTCCGCAGCAGACTACGCTATAGGAACGCTGCGAAGCGGAACCACAGGCAACATCACGCTGACCGCCACATTCGTAAATAATACAGGAAAAACAATTACCGACCTCACCATCGCCTACGATTTTGAGCAGTGGAGATACGCCAACACGTCGGGCTATGCAGTCACGCAAACGGGACTCGGAGCTGCGGTTGTTTCTGGTTTGGACCAAGCCGGAGTCGCAGCTGGGACGAATGGTACACCTACCGTCACGCCCAAATCAATCACGCTTTCGGGTCTGATGATAGAACCTTGCGCTACATTCACTTTGAGTTGGATGACTACTGACATAGCAGGTTCTGACAACGGTATCGCTGTAGATAATTTTTCGATTACCCCAACCACTTGCTCCAATAACACAATCACGGTATCGCCCGCAGCAGTATTTCCACCGCTTTGCGTGCCGCCAGCCGGAACTACTGTTTCTGTGCCTTTTACCATTTCGGCTCTGCCAAGTAAATTTTTAGCCTCTAATACTTTCACTGCCCAACTCTCTAATGCGGCAGGAAGTTTTGCCACTCCGACTACTATCGGAACGTTTGCTGGAAATGCGGCGGGAACAATCACAGCTACTATCCCTGCGGGCTTGCCAGACGGTACGGGCTACCGAATCCGCGTCATATCCTCTTGTGCGTCCGTCAATGTTGCGCCCAATATCATTGATAACGGTGTGAACATCACCATCGTAAATCAACCTGTCATTACGTCCGCCGTCCAAAGCTGCGTAGCTGGAGCAGGCACTGGTCGTATTACTATAGCAGCGACTGGAAGTAATTTAGAATATTCTATCAATGGTAGCACCTATGTTGCATCTAATATTTTTAGCAGTTTGGCAGATGGGACATATTCGGTTTTTGTCCGCAGCACTTTGCTAACAAGTTGTGCAGCGACGCAAAGCGGAATAGTAATTAATTGTTCATGCACTGCAAATTTCGGGACGTTCCCGTGGTAATTTTTTTTAAAATAACTCAAAAAACAATTCTTTAAAAAAAAACGATTTTTATCCAAAATATTACGATGAAAAATTTTTATCAAAACTTACTTATAATTTGCTTGACAGTTGGAACAATAGGTTCGCTCTCAACCAATCTGCAGGCACAGTGTCCCGCTACGCCCGCTAATCCAGTCGTTATTAACGAAGTTTCGGGCGACTCGGGACAAGGCGACGGCGCCAACGACGCTATTGTTGAGTTGGCGGGTATTCCCGGCACCAATATTGGCGGTATGGTTATTTCCAACTCCGAATGGGCGGTTATCCTTCCTGCGGGAACAGTAATTCCTGCCAATGGCGTATTTTTAATCGCTTGCGGAAGCCAATCGCCTCCTTATGGCGGTTCGCCCGGCGTGGGTTTGGACGTAGGCTGTACGCCCAACGTCAATGGACTTGGTTGCGCGGAATGTGACTTTCCGGGCTTACCGATTAGTTTTGATGTTTGCAATCCTGCCAATGCTGCTTATTACGACCCTGCCGCATCTGGTTTTACACTCGATAATGCTGGCGCAAACGACGGCGACCAAATCGTGCTTTTCAATGCCAACGGAACAATAGCCGATGCTGTGCAGTGGGGGACAATGGGAACTACAACGCCCGGCTCCACCGGTGGTGGTGCTTCTGGTGCCGCCGACAACGTAGCGGTACAAATCGGAATGTCTTACACGCTCGGTACTCCGGGTATCAGAGGAGATGGAGGGAATGCCACAGGCGTAGCGGTCATGCCTCTGGGCAACTGCGGCGGTACGCAACCCACTTTTACGATGCCACCAATCTCTGACCCCCGTTATATTCCGATAGGTGCAAACGTGCAAGGTTGTAATACTTCTTATCAAAGACCAGTTCCTGCGGCAGGTATGCCTTATGCGGGAAGCGGTACTTCCAATGGCGGCTCGGTCGCTGGTGCTACCGCCCAATGGGGAATGTTGAATACCAACGGAACGAACAGCACTTCTGGTGCATCTACCGCCCAGTTTAATAATGCCAATCACCCGAATCCGGGACTTCCAAATAATACGCAAGCCTTCAACTGGTTGCCACCTGCAACTTTGGTGCGCTGTACGCCGGGTACATTTACTTTCGGTTTGAATGTCAATAACTGGCAACACGTTTCTGGTTTGAATTGCGCAGGAGGGTTGATAACCACTTCGGGAGCTACAGGAGCAGAGTCTGGCTCTACCGTCACCGTCGATGGTACTACTACGGCTTGGGGAAGCGTCACTCCGAACCTTGCCACAGGCGTAACTAATTTGTCATTTACAACAGCGAGTTTGAGTGTAGGAACGCATACTGTTACCCTCAAATGGGACGATTACACCAACTGTTGCAGTGGAGGAGAATGTTACGAAAGTATAACCTACACGGTTAAAATTTTACCTCCATTCGTACAGACTAAAACAATGATTTCTTGCCCAACCGATGCGGTAGCAGGGAATATTAATTTGTCACAATATTTTTCAGGTGGAAACACACCTTATACTTATGCCTTGACATCAGGAACAGGCGCAATGCTAAACGCTACTTCTGGTGTTATCTCTTTACCAACAGGCGCAGCAGGTCCATTCGTAGTAACGGTTAATGAAACCGCACCAGCTTGTGGTGCGCCATTGACCATTACTATTGCGAATAATTGCGTAGCTGCGCCGCCTCCATGTCCTGTCTTGAATCTTAACACAGTAACGACCACAGCGAGTGGCGCAAAATGCCCAGGCGATGTAATTTCCTTGTGCATCAATACCACTACCTCCACCAATTTGCCCAATGGTGGATTGATTGACTGGTATGTAGGCAACTCGGCGGCGTTTGACCCATTCACAAGTCCTTCAAGCAGTTTGGTTTGTACGAGTACAATTTCTTCAGTGCCGGGAGCGCCATCTAATATTACCGCAAGTGTGTATATATCTGATTATTTACCTAATCCATCTGGAACCGATTGTGGAGCTGCTACAACAGCGGCAGAAAATGAAATAATTTCTTTAACTAATCCGGGTTCAGCTTGTATAAATATTGGAGGATTTGTTATTACGGGTAATTCTGGAGGAAGTCCTACCTTTACAGTACCAGCAGGTACTACTTTAGCCGCTGGAGCAAGCATATCTTTTAACACTTGCCCACAAACATTAGGTTTAAATAATACAACAACTTTTTTAGCTAACTCTACTTTCCCAAGAACAATCACATTAACAGTTGGTGGTACTGTTGTTCAAACTGTTAATTATAGTGCAGCAGCAAGTGGTACAACATATACAGTAGCTAATCCACTTATTACATATAATGCTCCTTCATGTGTAGCTTCGGCAACCACTACCGTCGCGTGTTGCCCATACACCATTCCGTTAGATGCTTGTAATGGAATGCCTTTGTTTTTCAAAGCAATTATTAGAAATCGTCCATTGGGAACGGCTGGAACACCAGTTGGTATGGATTGTACGGGTACGACACCAATCGCAACTGTTGCGGCAGGTGGATACACTGTTACTTGCCCTACGGCGGTTTTAGCTTTCACGACGATTGAGTTCTGTCGTGGAGCAACGCCAGTGCCAACACTTCCTGTTACATTGACGGGAATCAATGCGGCTGGATTCACGATCACTTACTCCGTGAATGGAGTTAATTATACGACGACGGCTGTTCCAAACGGAGCAACTACCTATGATTTGATGGCTTCTTTGTTGGCACTTGCGCCTTCAGTGTTCGCCGATAATCCAGTAGAAATAAAATTAGTTTCTATCAATCCTCCAGCAGGAGCTTGTGCGGGAACAGTGAGTGGCATGGCAAACGTAAGTATTTATACCGCCCCAACGGTTACTATTGGTGCAGGACCGTTCAGCCTTACTGCGTGTTCAGGCGCGGGAAGTACGGTGATAATCCCGATTACGGTTGGTGGCACGCCAAGTTACCCGATAGAGTTAAATTATACCATCAACGGCTCGCCAGCGCAAGCAATCGTCACGAGCAGCCCTTTCAATTTGGTTGTTTCGGCGGCTGGAACATATATATTCACGTCGGCAGCGAGTTCAAAATGTACTACGCCGATTATGCAAACGGTAGTGGTCAATCCTGCGCCCGGCTCTCCAACATTGGCACCAATTCCAAATCAATATGTTTGTAGTTTGGCAGGCGGAATTGTCAATTTGACTGCGCTCAATCCTGCGGTTACAGGTTTGGCTGGCGGAACATACACTTGGTATTTTGCCGACCCGAATGCACCCGAATTTGTGCCTTCTTTACAAACAATAACTACTCCAGGAGGCGTGTTAGTAACTACGAATAGGACTTTTTGGGTTCAATATATTGATATGAACGGTTGTAAAGCGGTGGCAAGTGTGAACATAATTTTGACTACACCACCAGCATTTACGCTCTCTGAAACCCCTGCAACTTGTTCAGTGCCAACGGCAATAATAAACTTTACAGCACCAGTAGCAAACCCTGTAGGAGCTACTTATTCATACAGCTACACAACGTGCGGCACTGCCTACAACGTTGGAAGTGTTGCACCACAAGCGACACCGACAGCTTTCGCGTCGGCTTCTGCCAATCCAGCAGTCACCATGATTTCAGGTGCAGTGCAAGGGGTAGTTTATTGGGTGCGAGTACGAAACAATCTTACAGGTTGTTTTTCAGACCAAATGATTACTACTTCTCAAGTGACTATCTGTTGTCCAGTGATAGGTTCTTCGATAGTTCCTGCCAGTGTTTGCGTGGGAAATAGTTTTAGCGTTTCAGCTGCGGGATTGGACGATATGGCGAATGCACAAAATTTTGAACAAAATTTTGGAATTAGCTTTGTCTATTCTTTGGGAGCAACCGCTCCCGCAAATGCCTACATGGGTGGTACTTTGCTCGGCACAGTTCCTTTTGCTTCCTTGACAGGTGCTGACCCGAACCAAATGGCTGCTTTGAGCGGCGTTGGTGCAGCCTTGGCAGCAGGCACTTACCAAATTTGTGCTATTTTGGCTCCGACACCAACTGCAACCACTTGCCGTCCGCAAGTTTGTAAAACTCTTGTAATCAATCCAAATCCAACCGCTACGAATACGACATTAGTGGTTTGTGATGACAATACAGACGGATTGGCGGTTTTCACATTGACCAACGCAAATACAGCAGTGTTGGCAGGGCAAACAGGTGTGACGGTGACTTATCACGCCACAGCTGCAAATGCAACCGCAAACACAGCTCCGTTAGCAAGCCCTTACACAAATATTACGGCTAACTCACAAATTATATTTGTTCGTGTTACAAATAGTATCACAGGTTGTTTTGCGACGGGTCAAGTGACACTTACGGTCAATCCGTTGCCTGCATTTACTTTGGTAGGTGCAGCACCGACTTGTCCGAGTCTGAACAATGCAACGATTACATTTACACTAACGAGCGCGCCAGCGACAAATTATACTTATTTTGTATCACAAGCGGCTACTTGTGCGGCTTGCCCAACTGTCATACCCGGCGGAGCTTTGCCAGCAGGTTGGGGTGCGGCTACAGGAGCGAGCGCGCCAGTGATTGCTTTGACTTTCACTTTTACGGCAGGAAGCGCAGCCATACCATTCACAGTAAGAATGTTTGACGAAACGACAGGTTGTTACTTTGACCAAACAGTGAGTATTACGCCGCCAGCAGCTTGTTTTGCTTGTCCAGTGATAGGCTCTTCGATTGTACCTGCGAATATTTGTGCGGGAAATAATTTTAATGTTTCCGCAGCAGGATTGGACGATATGGCGAATGCACAAAATCAAGAAACGAATTTCGGAATTAGTTTTGTATATTCTCTGGGAGCGACCGCTCCTGCAAATGCTTACATAGGCGGCACTTCACTCGGTACAGTTCCGTTTTCTTCTTTGACAGGTGCTGACCCGAACCAAATGGCTGCTTTGAATGGCGTTGGTGGGGCGTTGGCAGCAGGCACTTATCAAGTGTGTGCGATTTTAGCTCCGACACCGACGGCGGTTACTTGCCGTCCGCAAGTTTGTAAAACTATCGTAATCAATCCAAATCCTACTTTATCCATTACTCAACCTGCGAGCGTTTGCGCACCAAGTGGCGTGAATTTGAGTACGGTGGTTTTGGGTCAAAGCCCAACGGGCGGAACGGTTACTTTCCACGCAACTGCGACAGACGCAACTGCGGGCATCAATCCTTTGAGCGGTGCTGCGGTTACTAATGCGACGGTAACAACTTTTGTTCGCTACCAATTAGCGACAGGCTGTTTCGTGACAGGAATAATTACAATTTCTCAAACTTCGCAGCTGACGATCACAGCAGTTGCAGAATGTGCCGCAGGAGTTAGCAATAGCTATAACATCAGAGTAACAAGCGTTACAGGTGGCAACGGCGGACCTTATACGGTTTCTATTACGGGACAGCCAAACCAAACATTTTCTGGTACTGCTTTAGTCTTCGGACCGTTTGCTCATTCTGGAACTGGTACTGCTGTGCAGACAGTTACTGCGACTATGAATGTTGCGCCGAGTTGCGCAGCTTCTATCGAAGTACTCGAAACGCTTTGCCCACAAGCAATTAATAATTGTTCGTGTACCAACGGAGCAGTTCCTGCTTCATCGGGAACAATTTTGGTAGAGTCGCAGCCGGGAACATTCGTTGCCTTCGGCACCAGCGGCTACACGCAAACTTATTTATTAGTAAATGCTGCGGGAGTAATTATTAATTCAAACAATACTGGCTTATTTACGGGACTTGCCAACGGAACTTACAGCGTGTATGCGCTTAATTTCAGAAATACAGATGCAGCGTTAATAAATCCGAAAATTGCCAACGGACAACCTATTTCAGGTATCGCTCCAAACGGAACGATAGTAGGAGCTTGTTACAGTATTTCGACCGCAGTGGTGAGGACAATCAACTGTAATACGATTGCTTCGGCGGTCGTACCAGCTACTATATGTTCGGGAGCCGCATTTAGTTTGACGACTACGCACAGCTTAAATCCGGGAAACCTAACTATCGTTTACAATACTGGACCTGTTTTGACGCAAGCACAATTATACGACGCAATTACGACTGGAAATGAAACAGTTTTATTGACTCCTGTTGTTCCAACAGGAACAAGTACAACGGTTGCAGGTTTGACCGTCCCAGCAGTCGCCGCAGTTACAACATATCATTTGTATGTTATTTATGCCGCAGGACAATGTTCGGGAGCGAGTTGTAGCGCAGGCTCTAACTGTATGCAGTTTGCAACGGTAGATTTGGTAGTCAATCCAACACCAACAGTCACAGCACCAGCGAACCAAGTCGTTTGTAATGGCTCAATGACTACTGCGGTAATATTCGCAGGAACAGTGACAGGCACGACTTACGATTGGACAAACAATACACCGAGCATCGGACTTGCAGCGAGTGGTACTGGAAATATTGCACCTTTTACGGCTACGAATGCGACTGCTGCGCCAGTAACTGCTACGATAACAGTCACGCCAAAAACTACGAGCGGTGGCGTAACTTGCCCAGGAACTCCTGTAACATTTACTATTACGGTCAATCCGACTCCGACAGTCACAGCACCAGCGAACCAAGTAGTTTGTAGCGGCGCAACGACTACTGCGGTAATATTCGCAGGAGCGGTGACAGGTACGATTTATGATTGGACAAACAATACTCCGAGCATCGGACTTGCAGCAAGTGGTACTGGAAATATTCCAGCTTTCACGGCTACAAATGCGACTGCTGCGTCAGTAACCGCTACGATAACGGTCACGCCAAAAACTACGAGCGGCGGCGTAACTTGCCCAGGAACTCCTATAACATTTACCATTACGGTCAATCCGACTCCAACAGTCACAGCACCAGCGAACCAAGTCGTTTGTAATGGCTCAATGACTACTGCGGTAATATTCGCAGGAGCGGTGACAGGCACGACTTACGATTGGACAAACAATACACCGAGCATCGGACTCGCAGCAAGTGGGACAGGAAATATTCCAGCTTTCACGGCTACCAATGCGACTGCTGCGCCAGTAACTGCTACGATAACGGTTACGCCAAAAACTACGAGTGGCGGCGTAACTTGCCCAGGAACTCCTATAACATTTACTATTACGGTCAATCCAACACCGACAGTAACAGCACCAGCGAACCAAGTAGTTTGTAGTGGCGCAATGACTACTGCGGTAATATTCGCAGGAGTGGTGACGGGTACGATTTATGATTGGACAAATAATACTCCGAGCATCGGACTTGCAGCAAGTGGTACTGGAAATATTCCAGCTTTCACGGCTACGAATGTAACTGCTGCGCCAGTAACCGCTACGATAACGGTAACGCCAAAAACTACGAGCGGCGGCGTAACTTGTACGGGAACTCCTATAACATTTACTATTACGGTCAATCCGACTCCGACAGTAACAGCACCAGCGAACCAAGTTGTTTGCAGCGGCGCAATGACTACTGCGGTAATATTCGCAGGAGCGGTGACAGGCACGACTTACGATTGGACAAATAATACTCCGAGCATCGGACTCGCAGCAAGTGGGACAGGAAATATTCCAGCTTTCACGGCTACGAATGCGACTGTCGCACCAGTAATAGCTACAATAACGGTTACGCCAAAAACTACGAGTGGTGGCGTAACCTGTACAGGAACTCCCGTAACATTTACTATTACGGTCAATCCTACACCCGTACTTACGGTTGTTTCTAATCCGTCAATTTGTAGCGGTTCGGCTGCGCAAGTTGATGTATCTTCAAATTCCGCAGGGACAACAATCACTTGGACGGCGGTGCTTCAAAGCGGCACGGCGACTGGTTTTGCAAGTCAAGCGACTCCGATTGCGGTCACGCCGTCAGGAGTGGTAGATATTTCACAAATTCTTACCAATACCAGCTCTACGGCGATAGCAGTGGTTAGATATACGATTACGCCAGTGGCAGGTAATTGTCCGGGTGCGCCGATTGTAGTAGATGTTACTATCAATCCAAGCCCAATAATTACTGTCCAGCCTCGGGATACGATAATTTGTATGAACGGTGCAGCGACGTTTTTTGCGACTGCAACTGGTTTGAATCTCATGCTTCAATGGCAGGCGAGCGGCAATGCAGGCGCAACTTGGTTCAATCTTACGAATGGTCCAATTTTCTCGGGAGTGACTACCAACACATTGAGCATCAGCAATACGACGGGTCTGAATGGATTTATTTTTAGATTGGTCGCCACCACAGGCGGGTCTTCTTGTAGCACATTCAGCAACGCAGCCAGATTAAGATTCCACGTTTCAGTTCCGATTACTTGCAACAATTCGCTACAAATTTCATTAGATGCAAACTGTCAAGCACTCGTAACGCCCGATATGATTTTGAATGGCGATTATTACGACAGTTACGGCGTGTATCAGGTAATTATTACGACTGCAAACGGAACGCCAGTGCCGAACCCTTTGACAGGAGCTTACATTGGTCAGATGCTTACCGTTTCAATAAAAGACAGGTGCGACGGAAATTCTTGTTGGGGAATGATTAAATTGGAAGATAAGTTGGCACCAGTGTTGGTTTGTCCAGCAAACATTACTATCGGTTGCGATTCACTTTACGAGCCGGGAGCGCCAAGAATTTTATTCCCGAATGGCTTGGTTTTGGGTACGACTGTGCAGCCGATTGCGGGACAACCGAATTTCTACACCGTTTCAGCAGGCTTGGATAATTGCGGCGGAGCAACGCTTTGGTACAACGATGTGGTAGTGGTTACGAACTGTCAAACAGGAAATACAAAAATCATCACACGTACTTGGTATGCCAGAGATGCGAGTGGCAATGTTTCAACTCCTTGCACACAAACCATTACATTGCGCAGAACAAGCATTAACGACGTGATAGTACCACCGAACTATACAGGATTGGCGGGCGCGAACGCTCCACTTTCTTGCGACGGAACGAAGAGTATCAGTCAGCCGACTTACACTGTTCAGAATTTTACGACTACTATGACTTTGACCGCGCATGGTGCTTGGCAGCAAGTTTGTGGCGGCTCTACACCAGTGGTGGTCAGTAATGTTCCAGTAGTCACTTATGTTTGTAGAGATACGGCTTTTTACATTGATGCCAACGGCTTGATAATTAGGTCTTATTTGGTGCCAGTTGTAAATAATCCACTCCCTGCGGACACGATTTTTTGGGCAAAACTTCCCAACGGAAATCCAGCTCCTACACCAGTCACGACCCAAACCGTCAATGGCATCAGGGTAATGGGTACAGGCGAGCCATCTGGAATTGGTTGCGGAACCATCAACTACACATATTCAGATTTAAGATTCGACAATGTTTGCGGTACTTCGAGCAGCAGCTTCAAAATCCTACGAGTTTGGAAAATCGTTGATTGGTGCACAGGCGCAATCAGGACTTACGAGCAGACGATAAAAGTATTGGACACAAAAGCACCTGAAATCACTTGCCCAGCCAACGTCACGGTCAGCACAGATGCAGGAACTTGCTCCGCAACCTATACTTTTGCCGCGCCGACTATGACCGACAACTGTGATGCCGCACCGAAATACGATGTTTCTT
Organism: Saprospiraceae bacterium; assembly: GCA_043778415.1. GTDB lineage: Bacteria > Bacteroidota > Bacteroidia > Chitinophagales > Saprospiraceae > JAYUHK01. Next base: position 8,579 of record JAYWGG010000202.1, on the reverse strand, counting down.
TACCAACGTCATTGACTGGAATTGCAGTTCGTAACACGCCGATAGGAGTTGTGCCAGCTACATATTCTAATATTCCGCAGGGTATTTATCCCGCAGTCTATACTGCGACAGATGCCTGCGGAAATACTTCTACTTGCAGCATCAACATCAGCGTAGAAGATTTGATGCCGCCAAACCCGATTTGTAGAGAATTTACGCAAATTGCACTCGGCTTCAACGGACAGTCAAAAGTGTTGGCGAAAATATTTGACGCAGGAAGTACCGATAATTGTGGAATCATAAAATTCCAAGCATCGCGCGACTATCAAACGGGTTGCTCTGGTACGACCGCTTTCCAAGATACGGTTATGTTTACTTGCTGCGATTTGGGCGATACCGTCAATGTGACTTTGAGAGTTTATGACCGCTTCAACAACCAACCGACGGCTGGACCAAACCGTTTCAACGATTGTATGGTACAGGTCTTTGTGGAAGATAAGTTGCCGCCAGTGGTGAGCTGCCCGCCGAGTTTCACGGTCGATTGCGGACAGTATGATTTTACGAATAACAACATCGGCGGAACGGCTTATCAAGCTTATTTTAATACTTATTTTGGAAGTGTGCAGAAAACAGAAGCAGCTCGAATTTCTCGAAATGTCAATGTAATCAACGCGGCAGGATTCGCAGTAATACTGTCCGTCAAAGACGGTATCGCTTACGATAACTGTTCCGTCAATACCATTACCGACGTTCTTGGTTCTACGCTCACGAACTGTGGAGTCGGAACTTTGACACGAACATTTACGGTCAGCGACAAAAATGGTAGAACAGCGACTTGCGCACAACAGATTACGGTCGTAAATAAAAAACCGTTCAACGGAAATACGGATATTACTTGGCCTTCGGACATCAATATTACCAACAGATGTAATGCAAACGTTCACCCAGACACTATCAACTCTCGTCCGAGAGTTCGGGAGGACGGCTGCGATATTACGGCGGTTACTTATACCGATGAAGTATTTACGGTAACGGGTACTTTCTGCCAAAAAATCCTTCGTAAGTGGAAAGTTTTGGACTGGTGCCAATACAATCCGTCCAATCCGTCGGCAATTTATATTTGGGAAAAAACCCAAACTATCAATATCACGAATACTATTGCGCCGACGATTGCAGCAGGAATTTGTAAGGACACTGTTTTCTGCCAAACGCCGTCTAATTGCGCTTCGTTGCCTATTAGTTTGAGTATCTCTGCTACCGACGATTGTACGCCGACCGCAGATATTAGATATTCGTACTCTTTCGACATCAACAACGACGGCGGAGCGTTGATATTAGGGAATGGAAATACATTTACAGGCACTTATCCATTCGGAACGCACCGAATTAGTTGGAGTGCAGAGGACGGCTGCGGAAACGTAAGAACTTGCAGCTACAAAGTAACTATTGACGAGTGCAAAAAACCTACGCCAATTTGTAAAATAATCATTGCGGAGCTGATGCCAGCTACTTCGATGGTTGCGATTAGCACCGTCCAAGTGAACAATACGAGTTACGACAACTGTGCGGTTCAGTATATCAAATTGCGGAGGGTAGCGCAAGGCTTGATACCGGGCGTGCCTGCCACACGGATTCCAGAACCGCCTGCGCCGACAGGAAACAAAGTAGCCGACAAAATCGCGCTCAACAACTGGGCATTAACCAATTTGGTCAATAGCCCAATCAACGCCGATACTGCGATATTTACTTGTTTAGACCGCAAATTCGGCGGCGGCATGGGCAACGTCCAACTTTGGGTAGGCGATAATAAAGGCAACTGGGATTTCTGTCAGACGGGAGTAATTCTGCAAAATAACATGGGTGCGCCAGACTGCGGTGAGCCAGCTCCGAATAATAATTCGGCGGTCATAGCGGGCGAAGTTCATACCGAACTCAACGCAATGGTGCAAGACGTTCAGATAAAAGTAGCGTCGCCCAACAACCCGATATTGAGTGCAGTTACAAGTGTGACAGGTATTTTCAATTTCCAAAATTTGTTGGCGGGCGCAAATTATACCGTCACGCCAGAAAAAGACATCAACCCTCTGAACGGCGTAACAACCTACGATTTGGTGTTGATTCAAAAACATATTTTGGGCGTTGCGCCACTCGGCTCGCCGTACAAAATAATTGCGGCGGACGTAAATAGAAACGGCGGAGTTAGTACAATAGATATGGTCGAATTGCGAAAAATGATACTTCGTATTGACGAAGTATTTGCAAATAATACCTCATGGAGATTCGTAAAGGCGGATTATCAATTCCCTGACCCAAGCAATCCTTGGACGGAACAATTCCCTGAAATCAGTGCTTTCAGCAACAGCGGCGCAAGCATGACTTCCAACTTCGTAGGTGTAAAAATCGGAGATGTCAATATGAGTGCAACCCCGAATAACTTGTTGGGAACAGAGGAACACGGCAAAGTAGGTACTGCGTTGTTTGAGGTGAATGACGTGGCAGTACAAAGCGGCGAAACGTTCCAAGTAGGAGTGAAGTCAAAGGATTTGAAAAACCTTCAGGGCTATCAGTTTGCGCTCAACTTCGATGCTCGAATGATGGAATTTGTAGATGTGATGAGCAACTGCAAAGAAATCACGAAAGAGAATTTCGGACTTTCTTTCCTCAACGAAGGTATTATTACGACAAGCTGGAACGGAAAATCGGCTAATTTGAGTCCTGAATCGGTGCTATTTACTTTGTCTTTCAAGGCGAAAAGTAATCTTCGTTTGAGCGATGTGTTGAGCGTAAGCTCTAAATATACCGTCGCAGAAGCCTACACATTGGGTGGAGAATTGTTGGACGTTGCGTTTGCGTTTGCGAATAGCAACAATAACACTACGATAGCGAAAGAAAAATTTGAATTGTACCAAAACCAACCCAATCCGTTCAAAGGAAAAACGGTCATCGGCTTCAATTTGCCAAAGGCAGACCAAGCCAGATTAGTGATTTATGACAACGCGGGACGGTTGATAAAAGAAATCAAAGGCGACTTTGCGAAAGGCTACAACGAAGTGACGCTCGACGAATCCGACTTGAAAGGCGCGGGCGTACTCGAATATCGCTTGGAAACATCGGATAATTTTGCGGTCAAGCGAATGATTATTTTGGAATAAAACTTGTTTTAGAAAGCAGAAAAATGTAGGTTTTTAGCTTACAGCTTGTTCCTTACCATACTAAAAAATAAAGCCATAGGCGACAAAATGTCGTTTGTGGCTTTATTTTTTGTGGAACAAATTCAGAATTATTGGGCTTGAAAATGAAACTTACGCCTACAAAATCCGTTCATTATCAGTAAATTACAAAAAAATACATCGTTTTTCATTTGTGGCATTAAATCTGTTGTGTATGATAGTGACGGATTTTTTTACCAAAATAATATAATAAACTTACGCTAAAGAATGAAGAAGAAATAAGTAGCTTATTTTAGATGCGTTCTCAAGTTCTCAAACTGATTTTATGAGGAATCAATTACCCATTTCACACAAAAAAATCTTCTTTATTTTTGGATTGTTGCTCGTTTTTCGCGTGCAAATTTCTGCGCAAGAGCTTGGGATTGCAGCCATTTATTCCGACAAATTTCAAGGAAAAAAGACTTTCAGCGGTGAGCTGTACGATGTAGGAAAAATGACCGCCGCCCACAAAACGCTTCCGATGGGTTCTATCGTACGAGTTACGAGATTGGACAACAAGAAATCGGTAGAAGTAAAAATTAACGATAAAGGTCCGTATGTAAAAGGAAGGGTGGTAGATTTATCTAAAAAAGCAGCTTTTTTGCTCGGGCTGAAGGTAGAATCGCTCGGTACGGTAAAAGTCAAAGTAGAATTGATTAAGCGGGGCGGATTAGCAGCTCCAAAAATCGAAATGCCAGTGGTAGAAAATCCGCGACTGAAAAAAGAAAGCGAGCGAATAATCACGCAAAAAGACCTGAACGCGCCTACCGCGAAAAAAAATGACGTGCTGAAAGCCAGAGGAATCAAAGAGCAGCAGCCCAAACCTAAATTGTTTGTAGTAGATGGAAAGAATTTTAAAGATTTCGACCTCTACAAAATCCAAGTGATGCGCCCCGATAAAGTTGGCTACGGACTGCAAGTGGCAAATTTTTCGGACTACGAAAACGTGATGCGCCAAATAGCTGACTTGCAGGAGGATTTTTTTAAGAATATTCTTGTAAGTGTCGAGAAGGGAAAGAAAAGTAAAACGACGAACTACAAAGTTCTTTTAGGACCTTTTCCGGACGCTGCAACAGCCGCCAGCTACAAAGAAAACGCCAAAAAGAAGAAACTCAATGGCTTCGTAGTCAATCTAAAAACTTTAAAATACGAGTAATAAAAAAGCGTTAGCAGAAATCTCTGCTAACGCTTTTTTTATTTATAATAAACTGACATTCAGTTAGTTAGTTATGCTTTTGGCATTTTAGGTTTGTCGCCTCCGCCACCTTCGGGAAGTTTCTTTTTACCCTTTACGGTCATCGCCATTTTGACGGCTTCGTAGGCGTTTATCATGCCTCCGGTTTTGCTCAAATCCGAAAATTTTACCTTTTTTGCGCCCTTCGAGCCCGGCAGATTCACGAGTGCATCTTGCTTCGTAGCAGACTTCATAATAATTTCCTTTACCTGCATCGCAGTCAATTCAGGAAAATAAGAGCGCAACATAGCCGCTACGCCCGCCACCATCGGCGAAGCCATACTCGTACCCTGAAATGCTTTGTACTCATTGTTGGGCGTGGTAGAGGTAATCTGAACGCCCGGCGCGAAAATATCCACTTGGTCTTTTCCGTAGTTAGAGAAGTTTGCAGCCATTTTATCGCCACCTTCAAAATTCAAGGCACCGATTTCCAACCAGTTTGGAGCGTGCTTTTTGCAAGACCACCAGTTTGTTTTCTCGAATTTATCATTCGGATAATTTTCTGTTTCGTCGTTGTTTTCGCCGTCGTTGCCGGCTGCATGAACCAACAGCACGTCGTGTTCTTCGGCATAGCGCACCGCTTTATCCACCGCTTCTTTATCCCATGAGTAGGCTTTTCCGAAACTCATGTTCATCACTTGCGCGCCGTTATCTACGGCATAAATAATCGCGTTTGCTACGTCTTTATCGCGCTCGTCGCCGTCGGGAACAGTCCGAACAGACATTATTCGCACATTATCCGCTACTCCCTTGATACCTTTGTTGTTGTTGCGAATGGCTCCGATGATGCCTGCGACGTGCGTGCCGTGGCTTGCGTCGGGACCTTTCGTATCGTTGTTGCCGTAATTTCTTTCGTAGGAATTATTTTCGTCGTCCCCCACGATTTCCTTGCGCATACTTTTGCTGGGGTCGCAACCGTCAATAGAGCCTTGATAGTACTCGATTCCCTCCTGAATTTGCTCATTGATTCCCTTGCGGACTTGCTCTACTGTTTCCACTTTTTCGCCTTGGTTAATCATACCCAACGACACTTTTTTTGCTATCGCAATATTGCTGTTTGCTTTTTCGTCCAAAGACTTGAGCAAGTCGGCTGTGATTTTTTTTCCACCCAACTCTTTGTCCAAAGCGTCCAAACTCATATTTATCATTCCTTTTTGAGCTTGCATTTGGGCGAGTCCGCTTTCGCCTTCTTTGATTTTGTCTTCGATGGCTTTTTTGATTTCTTGGTATTTTTTGTACTCTTTGAGTGCTTTACCACTGAATTGTGACTCTGGTTTGCCGTCGTAGAGTGGTTTGTAGCGACCGTAGAGGCGAGTCATTTCGAGTGTTTCGTGGTGGATATTTTTACCATTTTTTCCGCCGAGATAGCTCCAGCCGTGCACATCATCTATGTAGCCATTTTTGTCGTCGTCGATGCCGTTGCCTGGTATTTCGCCTTTGTTGTTCCACATGATTTCTTTTAGGTCTTCGTGTTCGCCATCTACTCCGGAGTCGAGTACGGCTACTACTACGGTTTTTGAAGTGCGACCTTTCAGCAGTTCTTGATAGGTTTTTTCGATACTCATGCCGTTGATTTTGTCTGTGGCGGGGTCGAGGTTGAACCAATTATCGGGTGCTTTTTTTGCTTGCCCGAAAGTAATAGTTTCTGCTGCCAAAGTGAGGGCGCAGAAAAGTATCATTTTTTTCATTTTCATTTCTAAAAGTATTTGATTGTATTTTGTGAATAAAATACAAATTTATGTAATTTCTTTGAGATATGGAAAAATTTAGACCAAACAAGTTTCTTTATCGAAGAAAAAAAACCCGTTGCTCAATAAAGTGCAGCGGGTTTTATATTTGAAATCTATTAGCCTATTTATGGAGTCACTTTGCGGTGACTTATTTTACCACTTCTATTTTTTTGATAATAACGCCATCTTTCGTAAGCGCCTGAACAAAATAAATACCGCTTGACAACTGACTCAAATCAGTCTGGGCATCGTTGCCGTTCACGTTGTTGATTTCGGCGACTACCATTCCCATAAGATTGAAGACTGCTACGCGCTGAATCTCGAAGCCGCCGTTGAGGTGCAACCTTACCAAACCCGTAGTAGGATTTGGTGCGACCACGAGCAAGGACTCATCTAAAGTTTTTATTTTTTTAGGAGTGCCTATCGGAATAATAATTTCTTGGTTTTCGGCAGCCGTTTCGACACCGTTTTCGTCCATCACAGCAGGAACGGACACTCTCACGCGGAGCTGATTATCCGCCGAAAGCTGAAAACCTGCTACATCATCCTCAATGATAAAACTCACTGTCCCGATTTTACCGATTCCGCTTGCGAAAGAACCACTTGTGCGAGTTAAACCTGCGTCCAATCGTCCAGACCAAGGTTTTTTGACCATACTCAAAGTGGAAGCTCCGTATTTTATCCAACTGGATTGCTCGAAAGCGATGGAAGTCATAGAATCCACTACTTTGGAAGCATCGTAGTCAAAACTCAAAGCCAATCCACTGACATTTACTGCGGGGTCATTGGTTTTTCCTAAAATAATATCTATTTCTACCAAATCTCCGGGCTGCGCTACGCCCACTGGAAGCGACTGCTGGAAGTAAAGCGGTAATTTTTTGATGCTCAAACTGCGGTCGCTCGTAAAGTTGTGCGTCAATCCGTAGAAAGAACTCAACGCCACAGTATCTTGTGAGGAAATAAATCCATTCCCGTCGGTATCGACATATTTCAAATCCGCACTTGTCTTCACGAAAGGATTGGACCAGTTTTCGCCAAACTGTCCGTACCAATTCACAGATGCTTCGGGGCGAGATGTTCCCGCTTCTCCCAAAGAGTAGCCGATAGGGAGTAAATCCGCCATACTTACTACTCCGTCGCTGTTGGCATCGCCTGACCAGACACATTTAGAGCCTACACAAAAATCGGCATTGCTCGCAGACGGTGCAATATTTTTCACTTCGATGCTGGCTTTCAGCGTCTTGCAATCGCCGTTCATGCAGTAGCGAACCTGAAACTCATCATCGCCCGTGAAGTCGTTATTGGGGACATAAACTATCAAGTTGTAGCCTGCTACGAGCTGCCCGTTGAAGGTGTTGCTGCTGCTGCCTCCGTAAAAAGTCGCAGTTCCGTGATTAGCGGGGTCAATGATTTCAAAATTATATCCATTGAGCGGAATGCCGTAGTCAATCACAAATGCAGTATTGCGTGGCGTTACGAAGTTATAGGGCAACGTCAATGAAGGTGCTTGATTGCTGACCAAAATACTAACAGTTGCCGTTTCTTGCGGCGCAACACCGCCATAAAAAGGTATTCCCGCAGTTGGAGAGTTCCATTTGGCAGTATAGGTGAATTGTGCGATACCCTTGAAGTTTGCGGTCGGAGTAAAGGTAAAATTATCTCCGCCACTGTTGGTAACTGTGCCACCTTGTGCAGGCTGCGTGAAGCTGATAACAGAAAAATTTGGCGCAATATCGTTTCGCTGTACCCGCATCGCAATCGGTGTATTGACCATTGTATTATACGCGTCGTCTATCACAAACTGGTTGGGCGTAGCGGCAGGAAGTATATTTATCTGTACGGTCGTTGTATAGGTTGCACTGCCTTCGGTCTTCGAAAACGTAAAGTTATCTGTGCCAACATAATTTAGAGTTGGTTTGAACCTAAACGAAATTGGAGAATCCGCCACCAAAGTTCCATGTGATGGACTGGCAGTTACGGAATAGCCATTGGCAGCTAAAAAGACTGGAATTGACTGATTTTTGGCGGAAGACAAAGATTGATTTTCATTTTTCAAACCACTTGAAACCGTAATAAAAACATCTCCATTCTTACAATTTTCATATTCATCGCACACTATATAATTGACAAAGGCAGTACCTTCAAAACCAGCTTTAGGTGTAAAACGAATTACTGAATCTGAAATTACTTCTGCCGCGCCGTTATGCACGGAAGAAATTGCTAACACTGGCTGCAAAGCTCTCAAATCAGAAGTTCCTAAATCATTTTTCAATACATTAATACTTACAGGCTGACCCGCAGCGGTGCTTGCGTAGTCTGCTTTCGTAATAATGTATGAATCCGCAATATCTACTGCAAACCCTTTGTAAAGAATTTGGACGGGCGGAAAAGTCATCAGGTTGAGCAGGAACGTATCGCGCCCGACGA
>JAYWGG010000201.1:0-5304 GCA_043778415.1 Saprospiraceae bacterium | reverse complement strand
CTTTTATTTTTACTTGTCAAGTTTTTTCACATTTATTTTTCAAAAAAAGTAAAACTTTAACATTTAAGGAATGAGGAAAAAATAAGGTACTTAATTTTTTCCAATCAATTCAAACAATAACAAGGCATTTTTGAGGCGCAACGCGGGGTGTTGAAACGAAAAAATAACGCAGTGATTGGTTGTAATTGAGCAGAAAAAATGAGTAGTTTATTTTAGATACATTCCTAATGTGGCTTCGTGTATTTTTGAAACAATGAATTTTTTTTAGTGGCAGGCTTTAAATCTTCAGTTACGCCTAAATAAAAAACGGCGTTCAACTCAAAAGTTGAACGCCGTTTTTTATTTGTTTTAGATAGATTACCAACTTATTTCTATCGTACTATTTTTATCTGGCGCGCCATCACTTGCTTTTCGTCTTGAATCAACAGCAAATAACTGCCGCTCGCCAAGTCGCTGACTGTGATATTTTTTACAAAAATATCTTCTATTGCGCTGCTGCCCAACTCGCGGACTGCACGACCGTTCATGTCGTAGATGGTCATTTTGAGGTTCATCGGCAGCGTAGTTTTCAACTCGATATTCAAAAAATCACTCGCTGGATTGGGCGAAATTTTGACATTCAAACCGTTGATTTCACTTACTGCGGGAATACCTGTGACGACTTCCGCCCAACGTTTCTCAAATTCTTGTATAAAAATATTCGTGATTTTTGCATCGTGAATGATGACCGTATTTTCGTCATTTCTTGTTTCTGCACTCGCCGACCAGTTGTGAGAACCAGTCACCACAGTTGGGTCGGAGGCGGCGTTGGTGGCATCTATTATGGCATATTTGTGGTGAAACAAACCCGGAAGCGTGTGCGCTCTCACATTGACATTATTCGTTATGAAAAACGGATATTCAGAGCCTTGGTCGTTGATTTGTTCGATAATACCGCGTGTAGCTACTCCCGCTACTTTACGGTCTTTGACTGCCGTGCCGAGTGCATTCATCGTGAAAGTAAGCGTTCCAAACTCCAAGTCGCTGTTGGCGGTATTGATGGCATTTGCGATAGCCTGCGTCACGCCGTCGGTCGGCGAGAAATACATTTCTAAATCAATGCCTCCGATTTTGAAGCGGTGCGGCGTGTTGTCGGTTTTTTGGTCGCCAAATTTAGCCACAAAAACACCCGGATTGTTGCCTGTGCCGCCCCACATTTCGTCCATTTCTTTTGCGTAGGCTTTCGCCAACGCTTGGTCTTGTATGAAAACAGAGTTGTTGTAATCGTCTGTCATATTTTGAGTCGTAAAGTTGAGCGCGCCTGTCAGCACCCAAGAGTTGTTCACGCTCGTGGCAGCATCTACTACCACAAATTTATTGTGCATCAGTCCCGTTGCATTTCCTTTTACCACACTGAATGGCAGTGAAGTGTTCAGAGCAATGTTGGCAGTTCCTTGGTCTGCTGCGTAGCGAACTCTCACGCCGCGCGCGCTGGCGGCTTTGAGTGCATCTACGAGCGTCGTCTGGTCGTTGTTGTAGAGGGCGCAGTCAATCGTGGATTGTGCGTTATTTATCAGACCAATTAGAAAAGCCAAAATACTTGGAGAAGAAATTCCTGCTGGTGCTGCGCCGCCGACTGCGTAAGACGCATCTACATCGTGGTTGAAATAAACTTTCATAACGCCTGTTGAGTTCGATGCGGTGCTGCACAGTATGACGTTGGTTTTGGCGGTATCTGTACCTTTCACAGAGTAGCCTTGGACGTAGTAAAACTCAGCCGCTTGAAGCCCTGAAAGGGTAAAAGTGTGCGCAGTCACGTTGGGCGTTCCGACCACTTCATTCGTCAGAGCGGTAGCAGAAGTTCCGTATCGAAATTGAGTAGTGCCTGTCAGATTGGTACTAAAAGCAACAGAAAAACCACTGTTGGTAATATTTCCTTGCGCTGGCGGCGTAGTGATGTAAAAAGCCGCCCCAACTACGATGTCATTGGCATCGCGGGGGAGTAGCTGATAAGTCGTATTGAACTGCGAAGAAATGCCCGTAATACTGACCACCGCGAGCGGAATGGTAGTGCCGACGAGCGGACTTCCGTTGCGCACATAGACTTTTCCAGTTTCTCCATTGGAAGTGTAGGTGTAGTTGGTGTTGCCTGCGAATTGGGAGCCGCCGAGTGCAAAGGTTGCATTTTCGACTTTCACCAATTTAGATTCTGTGGCTTCGCCAACGCCGAGTGGTGTGACGATGATCGGCGCAGGAAGTGCGTTGTTGCTGGACTCTACGGAAAAAGATTGGACGGGATCGATTTCGAGCAAGCTGTTGTAATTTTTCAGTTTTCCAGTCACTGTCACGATGTCGCCACGCTTGACGGTGCTGATGAAAGTGCCAGACGCTTGGAATCCGGGAAGTCCGCCCGTAGCGTCTTGAATGTAGCGAATAGTGCCGAGTTCGCCGTTGTTGAGGGTGACACCTTTGATGGTGACGACCGTCCCTGTGTCCTGCAAACGTGCCTGTGCGATAGGCGTTTGGGCACTAATCGTGGCGCAAAATGCGCATAAAACGAGAGTTGAGAATAATAATTTTTTCACTTTTTTTGTATTTTATTTGAATGAATTTGCAAAAATACACTTTGATATTGAAAGTATTGTTTTTAGTCGCATTATTTTTATGTTAAGGAAGTGATGCTGCGCTGAATGTCTGTTTTCTTAAAAATTTGGGCAAGCAAATAAAATGTCACTTTTCATACTTTATTTTTTGAAATAAAATTTATTCTGTGCAGCAAATCAACAAAATAAAGTATCTTTGCCCTGTTTGGTGTTGAATTTTCAATGTCATCTTTTTATTTATTCTAATATTTTAATTGTTTTTTATTTATGAAAAAAATTACTTTCTTGTTAGTGCTGATGCTCTGTGCGTCGCTTTCTTGTTTTGCCAATTTTACTTTGACTGTGACAGGTTTTGTGAAAACCGCAAGCGGAACGCCTATCGTCGGTGCCAATCTCGTAGTATCTATTTTTCAAAATACAGCTACTGCTCAACTCTTGCCTGCTACCACCAACAGTGTCGGAAAATATACCGTGACTGCCTTCATACCAGACAGTATTTCGCAAGGAGCAGCGACGATTCAGTTGCTTTGTAGCAATGGCACTTCTACTACTCAAACTAAATATTGGAACCCAACAGCACACACATTGGAGCAAAATTTCACGGCTTGCTCGTCGCCCACAGCCTGTACTTTTGTGCTATCGGTCGCTTCGACAGTCAGCCCCAATGGTGGCGTTTATTTGACCGCCAACACCAACCCAATCGACCCCGCGGGTACAAGTAGCTACACTTACAAGTGGAGCAGTGGACAGCTTACAAAAAGTATTTTTATCGCCAATCCCGGAAACTACTGCGTGACGGCTACGAGTATCGCAGATACAAGCTGCCACAAGACGGTTTGTTACTCTTACACTTTGCCGCCCGATTCGTTGTGCCAAGCGAGCATCACGGTTGTAAATACCGATGCGACGCACAAAAAATTAACTGCTAATTTGGTAAATAATACAATTGTGGCTACCTACCTTTGGAGCAACAATGCGACGACCAAAGATATTACGGTGACGGCATCTGGAACTTATTGCGTAACGATTACGACTCCGAGTGGTTGCAGCAGCACTGCTTGTAAAGTTGTTTCTTTTCCACTCTGTAATTATTCGGTCACGGTCACTTCTCAAGCAACTGCGTCTGGAGCAACTTTGACAGCAAATATTTTGCCTCTGCCGACTTTGGGACAAATCTACGCATATAAATGGAGCAACAACGCAACGACTTCAACCATCAACGTCACGGCGGCTGGACAGTATTGCGTGAGCGTATCAACAGTCCCCGATTCCTGTCAGAAAACAGCTTGTTTTACCTATATACAAGATAGCTGCCACGCCTCAATCCAAGTAATTACGATAGATTCTTTGCGCAAAAAATTAACCGCTATTGGCAACGGACCTGCTCCTTATACTTATGATTGGAGCAACGGCGCGACCACCAAAGATATTATAGTAGAAACTTCGGGGCAGTACTGCGTGAAAGTCATCAACGCTGCGGGCTGCTCGGCTAACTATTGCGTACAAGTCCAAATCAATCCGCCAGCTTGTAATTTTCAAGTAACCGTCACTGCGTCCAATCCTTCGCCCGGAGCTGTGGCGATTTTGGTGGCGACGGTCAGCAACGCAGGAAATTACTCTTACAAATGGAGCAACGGGCAGCATACTTCTACTATCACCGTCACTGCTGCGGGACAATATTGCGTCACCGTGACGCTCCAAAACACACAGGATTCTTGCAAAAAAATAGCTTGCTACACAGTTGTTTTTCCGCCTGATAGTCTATGCACCGCCAGCATCTCGTTGGTAAACATAGATGCTACGCACAAACGTTTGGTCGCGAGTGGCACAGGAGCTGCGCCATTTACCTATATGTGGACAGGGCCGGGCGGATTCGCCAGCACCCTCAAAGAACCAATCGTGGAAGTATCAGGAAATTATTGTGTAAAAATAACCAACGCAAGCGGCTGTATGGCGACCGCCTGCAAGCAAGTTCAGTTTTCTACCGTCATAGACTCCACGTGCAAAGCAAAAATCGTCGTCAAAATCATCAGCACCACTGTACTAAAATTGACTACGAGTTCGACGGGTACCGCGCCTTTCACTTACCTTTGGAGTACAGGCGCGACAGGGCAATACATCGCCGTAAATCATACTGGAACTTACTGTGTCACCGTCACGACGGCGACTGGCTGTAAGTCTTCTACTTGCGTAGATGTAGAGTTCGATAATCCTGCCAACACTTGTTCGGTTTCTATTTCGATGCAATCTGCGAATATCAACAGCTCCAAACTTACTGCCAATCCAGTCGGCACTGCGCCTTTTACCTATTTTTGGAGTACAGGCGCGACGACGAAAGACATCAATGTTTACCACAGTGGAAACTATTGTGTGACTATCACGGGAGCGGGCGGCTGCACGGCGACGGCTTGCAGAGATGTATTTATTCCGGGCGACTCGACTTCTTGTTTCTTGCAAATTACTAAAACAAAATTGGACAGCCACCGCGTCAAATTGTCGGTCTATATCTCTGGCGGCGGACCTTACACATACTCGTGGAGCAACGGCTCTACCGCGTCCAGCATTATCGCTACGACGGCAGGAAATTACTGCGTTTCGGCGACCAACGGCTTTGGCTGCACTGCGAGCAGTTGTGCGATAGTGAATCCGCTTATTGGGCAGAATGACAACGAAAGTTTTTATGTAGGAGGAACGCAAGCTGCGCTACAAAGTGCCGAAAATA
>JAYWGG010000200.1:0-19573 GCA_043778415.1 Saprospiraceae bacterium | reverse complement strand
TAATAGCCGACTGCTTTAGCAGTCGGGCAACGAATAATAATTGGTATTGGCTTTAGCCTAAACGACTCGCTTGTGGCAAGTATTTGGCTAAAGCCGATGCACCATTTTTTTTATACAACAGCTAAAGCTGTTGCCAATACAAAACTATTTAGGCACAGCTTCTTATTCTAAATATTTATAGCACAACCCACTGTATTTTTACCACCTATAACAACTCAATTTTTTATGAAAAAAATATTTTTAAAAATAGTCCTCCTTGCCATTTTGACCAACAGCCAACTGGCAGCGCAAAGTTTGAAATATTGTCTTTACAGCAACGGCAGCTTTACAGCTCCAGTACCTTATACGCCTTCTGATATTGTCAGTGATTTTGGAACCAGAAATGCCGGCAAACCAGGAGCATCGAGATTTCACAGAGGCATTGACCTGAATCCATTACCAAAACAGGTTCAAAATAAGGTATTACTCGCTCCTTTTGATGCTACGATTAGCTTTATAGTTTCTAACGGACTAAAAATAATCAACATCAAGCCAGATACCAGCTCTGTTAGTTTTTCATTCTTGCATATCTTTAATAATGACGGGCTTCCGATAACAAAAAATGGTTTTACTTTAATAGCCGAAGGAGGAGGCACTATTATTGACCTCGTGAATGGGATTGCATATTCAGAAACTCCAAACCTCAACATATCTCACAAGGGAATAAACTATATTACCCAAAATACGATTAAAAAAGACGCACCAATGGCGCCAATGGGTACTTCAAGTAATTCAAAGACACGTCCAGCAGATTACCATGTCCATGTATCCAAGTTGGAAAGTGGTAATGATGCCAGCAGTCACACAGAAAGTGTTGATGCGATGGGGGACACACTGATAAACACTAATATCGAAAGTCTAATAGACACGTTGGATGTAAGGTTAAGAAATCGGAAGCCAACAGAACCACGAGATTTAAATCAATGCGAAGAACAAACAACCAAAGGTACTTGGGGCGGCTTTACTCCTACCTATACAGATAAAACTCGCAATATCATTGAAACAGAAGTATCGATGCGAGGAGCTATCCAAGTACCCAACGAAAAATCAAGATACCAAAATGGTTTCATGAACGAGTCAAGAATTGACATACGAATAAAAACTGATAATCCACAAAGTACTTTTTCACACATCGTTACAGCAAACGGAGTTTCAAAATTTATAATCAATCCTATAGGCACAGTAACTACATATCCAGCGTCAATAGGTGACGGAAGGTACGGCAATCTTTCCGCTAATGATGCGGGTTGTATTCCTTACGCCTATGCAGATAATATTTCTTTTCATCCACATGACTATTACATTCAGCCAGATTTTTATACTCGTATTCACAAGGATGATATCCCATCGCAAGGCGAAGTATTTCTCGCCGATTTTCCCGACAATGCTCGCTATAACGACGGAAAATATGAAATAGAAGCACGCGTTACTACTGTTACCGATAAAGAAGGGTGGGATACCTATTACTTTACCCTTGATAATTTCAAGCCCTACATAAGCAGCGTCGAGGTATTAAGAAAAGACAATGGAGCCTACATTTATGAAAGCCGTTGTGGAACCTTGGATAAAGCCGAACAAAACGACGACGGAAAATTGTACTTGAATATTAGTCCGTATCCGGTGGGTAATTTAGTCTATGGAGTCGTCATCAAGGCGAAGGCGAGTGAGCCGATGAAAGAACTCAATGCTACCATCAATGTAGGCGGACAAGATGTAAGTGGAATATCAACCAATCCAGACGGAATGGGCATGAATTGGGAAATAAGATTTAACAATTCATATTTCACAAAACCCTACTGTTACAACATCGTTTTTAGAGGCAAAGACCAAAGCAACAACCAACTGTTGAATCTAATCAGCCTACTGCCAAAAGATGCCACAGCAAGAATTCCAAAAAGAATCAGCGATACTGCTTGGGATATTCCGTTTCCAGAAGGAAGTGATAATACCCATACATTCTGTATCGACGATTGTAGAATACACTACGCAGGCAATGGCGAAGGCTCTCGACGCAGTCCCGATTGCCTACATTTAGACGATGTGACAGTGAGCCAGCACGACTGCTCCGCAGCAGGGCAAAGTGACGGCGAGGCGACCCTTCAAGTAAATGGCAACACCAATAATATGGTATTCCGTTGGTGGAACAAAACGGGAGATACCCTCAGCACTACCCCACAGTTGGTGGGAGTGGGCGCAGGTACTTACTGCTACCTTATTGCGGAGCAATGTTGCTTATTCGAAGGCTGCGTAACCATCGGCGAATGTCAGCTCCAAGTAGATTTTGTACTTACCGAACCTACTACCAGCGGTGATACCAACGGCAGCATAGAAGCCAGCGTTACTGGCGGCGCAAATCCTTACACCTACGAGTGGGGCAACGTTCTCAACAATAGCAGCAATACCCTTACTAATGTCGGGGTAGGAGTTTATCAGGTCACTGTCAAAGATGCCAATCACTGTGTATATACAGGAACGGTAAAACTCTCCAGCTGTGACAAAAAGAATATCGTTATCGAAAATAGCGGATTCATCGTTTCCCCGCCATCTACTTGCGAATCAGAAGACGGTTATATACGCGTAGTTGCTGGGATAAACGCTTCGGGTGGTACGCCACCATATACTTTACAATGGCAAGACGAAGAAGGAACTCCGTTGGAAAATGAAGAATATTTCAGCTTTTACTTGGGGCTAATCAATGCAACTTACTATTTGGAAGCTACCGACGCACATGGCTGCAAAGGTAAATTAGCCGTACCCGTAAGACGCGAATGGTGCTGGGGCATTGCCCCGACCGAAATCCATGCCTCTTGTTTTGGCAATCCCAACGGATTTATTCAAGTCTTTGCTACCGAAAATGCCACTTGGACTTGGAGCAACGGAGTCGTGCTGCAAGGCGAAGATGTCACTCTTAACAACTTGACGGCAGGAACTTACAGCGTCACCGTCACTTTCAATAGTTACGAGCCTATCATACAGAGCTTTGAAGTACCCGATATACAAATCTCCACTCCAATTTTTGTGCAAGGTACTGTGACACCCAACTGCCCGGGCAAGCAGAACGGAAAAATAAATCTTGCGTTAGCAGGAGGTATTTCGCCCTACGCCTCTGTCCTCTGGTCAGATTTGCCAAATCAATCCACTTGGAATCGGGATAACTTGGCGGCAGGCACTTATGTCGTGACAGTAACAGATTATTGCGGAAGCACCGCAACGGCATCTTTTACACTTACGCCGCTTTCGGTGAGCGTATCCATGCAGCCGGGCTGTCGCAATCAAGGAACCATGACCGCTACTGTGTCAGGAGGAGTGCCTCCTTACACGTATCTTTGGGACACCGGTGCTACCACCGCTACCGCAACAGGCTTGAGACAAGGCGGACATTCTGTGACCGTCAAAGATGCCGCAGGCTGTATTTTCGGAACTCCAATAAAACGAATCAGTAACAAAGAATATGGACTGACCGAATATCCGCCTTGCGTAGGGTTTCAGGACGGTAAAGTAGTATTAAATATTTCTAATCCGCTGCTTGAAGCAGTAAGCGTTGTTCTAACTTTGCCAGCCAATGTCAGCGTGAATGTTCCTCCTGTGGACTATTACATGAACGTTCCGATAGATAATTTAACGGCGGAAGTAACCTACGCAGTCAATGTAACAATAGGCAACTGTGTTTACACCAACGAGCAGTTCAAACTAAAAGCTACTCCTACGGATAAAGTTTTGAGTGATTACAACAGCGAAAAACTAATCTGTACTTACGATGAGTTCTGCAAAGGAGTAAAAATAGGAGACAATACCTATTTTGAAAAAGCAAAAATACGCAATGACGAATCCAGTAATATGTTTGGTGGATGTAGTTCTCCTATTTATTGTGGAAAGGAAAAGAAGGGCGAACTGAAATACGCATACCAGACCGTGAAAGTCTATAAATATCTAATAATATTACAACAGGCTTACTATCAGGGATTAATTAATGCAGCACAATATAGTACCTTCAGCGAGGGACTTGGCAAACCCTGCAATAGAGTTACATACTGTCCTGCAAGTTTTGAAGTTGTTGGACATATTAATGTAGATGGTGCAGGATATGGACAAAACCTTGGAAACGGGTGCTATCACTTGGAGTGTACGGGCTGGCTCGAAGATATTTTTGATTGGGTTAAAAATGAAAAGGAAGATTTTTGTCTAAAAGATATATTACCCAACTATGTCATAAATAGTGGAACTACCCCTAATGATTGTGACATAAGATCCTACAATGTACTCCAATTACTTTTATGGTTTGACCAAATGAATGATCCTACTAATGCTGATTTTATTAAATTTAGAACCAACAATGTAGGAAATTATTTAAAACCTTTTTTAGAACATGTAAGGGAGACAGAATCGTTGATGAATAATGCTGCCTGTACAAGTGTGATTTTTTGTAAAAACGACTTTTCGATACTTTATTCTGATGTAGCTACCAATGAATGTTATTATTCTTACGAACCTCCTTGTGACGGTCCCGGTATTCCACGTATTATTTGTTTATCGCAGCCACTAAATGGCGACGACCCGCTATTTACACAAACTTTCTGCCCTCATCCAGTAATTGGGACTAATTGTGGTTTTGAAACTGGTGTATTGATAAATGAGCTCCCGCAATACAACAAATTCAGAGGCAATGGTAATGGCAATAATGATTCGCTTGGAGTCCAATGGATTTCAAACTTGGATAAAAATTCATACTATGTGCGAGCAGGAGTCTTAAAATCAAAACAATTAGAATTACCAAAACCTATATTCCAGGACGCTGCGCACCACCGCTTTTCATACGATTACGTGTCAGGAGACAGCGAAAGTTTGCAAAAAGTTACAAAAAGCCCGATTCCTAAAGTTGAATTTTATATCTACGACCTTAAAAAAAATGAAGTAGATTTTGTTCAAACTGTAGAGGAAGGAAAACAGTATTTGGTATTAAAAAGAGATTCGTCTGCCGTAGAGTGGTCAAAGCCATTTTTCGCCACACAATCACTTAATATTTCGCATTTTTCAAAAGATTCGAGCGGTATGAATATTGGCGGAACATTCAAAGGCAACTTGACTTTCAATAATTTTTTATTGGAGTCAGCAGAGAATAATTCTGGATTTTTGATAAAAGTGGGCTTTGACGGCACGCTACTTTCACAACATATTATTCGAGGGATTAGCCCAGACTCTAAAGTAATTTTTTCACAAAACGTAGATGGTGACATATTAATTAATGCCAAGCCAAAAGGCAACGAATTGTATATAGATGGCAATCTGGTCAGTACCGATGAAGGTAAATATCTAACACTCACACAAAAAGTAGAAACTGCGGCAATCAGTCAGAGTGGCGGCGACTTTGCTTTCGGTAATAAATTTAACCTTATTCATGCAACTTATTCAGCAGACGGTAAAAATAAGGTGCAAGTAATCCGCGGTGTTGGTAGCATTACTAAAAGCGGCGAACCTTTTTTTACCACCGATACCGAAAAAATTATTTGCATCACAACAGACGACAACGGAAAATTTTTATGGTCGAAGTCTTTTGACGCAACGAACATCAGCAAAAACGATTTTGATATTACTTTCGGCGCAAACGGAAATTTATTCGTAGGGCTTACGTTTAGCAATACCTTACAAATCGCCGACACCGCCGTACTTCAAAGCACCGGCGGCTCAGACATTGCGTTATTAAATCTCGGAAACGATGGCTCCCTGTTAGGATATAAAACTTATGGCACATCAGACGACGAAAAAATTATGCAGTTGCACTATAATTTAGGACTCCTTTATTTTGGCGGAGAATTTTCAGGAAATATAAAAAATAGGACTATTGGAAAAAATAAGTTTTTTAATTTATCAGAGGCTTCCAATAATGCTTATATGTCTTTTGTTCCCGAAAGCGATTTGAATAGTAGTAATCTACAGGAAAGAAGAAAACAAAATTTAACAAAAAATTTAATTCCTGAAGCTACAAAAGCTATTTCCATCCGCCCTAATCCGTTTAGTAACGAATTGATAATAGAAATAAAAGCGGTAAAAATAGAAAAAGTAGTAATAGAACTACTCAATGTTTTAGGTAAAGCAGTCTGGAAACAAGAGCAAAACCTTATTTCGGGTAAAAACGAAATTATAGCTCGTCCCCCATCTCAATTACCTCCGGGAGTTTATTATCTCGAAGTCAAAGATGAAAAGGGGAATTTTAGTACCCAAAAAATCATCAAGATAGAAAATAACCGTTAGTAAATCTAAAAAGCCCTCGCCCAGAAATAGGCGTGGGCTTTTTAACCATCTACACCAAAGAATATTCACTCCTCCAACGCCTTTTTCAGAATATATTACCCCAACGAGAATAATCTTTTTTTGCATTTTTTTATAAAAAAAATCCCCTTTTCAGCATATCTGAAAAAGGGATTTTTTAGTAATTAGGGGACACCAATGGGGCTCGAACCCACGACCCTCGGTACCACAAACCGATGCTCTAACCGACTGAGCTATGGTGTCCGTCTTAATTCGTGTGCAAAGATACGCTCATTTTGTGTTTATTTTTTTATTTCATACAATTTTTTTGAATATTTTTTCATACCAAAGCGCATCTCCCAAACATTCGCTACCTTTGCAGCCTAAAATTATAGCAACATTGAGCCAAAATTCTTCCCTTATTTACGGTCATCATCCAGTAGCTGACGCGCTGCGCAACGGAAATCCGATTGACAAAGTCTATGTGCAGCAAGGAACGCGCGGCGAGCTGGAGCGTGAGATGCGCTTGCTGTGCCGCGAGCGGGACGTGCCGATGATGTTCGTCCCAAAAGAAAAATTGGACCGATGGGTGCAAAGCAGCCGACATCAGGGCGTGATTGCGGTAGCCGCGCTGCTCCCCTACTACAAGCTGGCGGACGTGCTCGCGACCGTCTATGAACGCCAAGAAATGCCACTGATTTTGCTGCTCGACGGCATCACCGATGTGCGCAATTTCGGCGCGATTGCTCGCTCGGCGGTCTGTGCTGGCGTGCAGGCGTTGGTGATACCCGAAAAAGGCTCGGCACTCATCAACGAGGAGGCGATGAAGGCTTCGGCAGGCGCACTTTCCAACATTCCCGTCTGCCGCGAAACCAGTATTTTCAACGCCGTTGAGCAATTACAACTCAATGGTTTTCAGGTATTTGCGGGCGA
The DNA here is from genome assembly GCA_043778415.1 of Saprospiraceae bacterium. Lineage (GTDB taxonomy): Bacteria > Bacteroidota > Bacteroidia > Chitinophagales > Saprospiraceae > JAYUHK01. Next base: position 12,355 of record JAYWGG010000200.1, on the reverse strand, counting down.
TTTGTCCGCCAAAAAGTATGTTTTTGAACTCGATTTGGACGTTCCTACGGCGTTCATCATCGGTGCAGAAGGCGAAGGCGTTAGCCCGACTTTGCTCCGCAAATCGGACGAGCGTTTCAAGATTCCGCAGACCAACGGCACGGATTCTTTCAACGTCTCGGTAGCTACGGGCATCATGTTGTATGAAGTCACGCGCCAAAGAATGAAGTAATTGCTGCTATGCCGAACCAAAGTTACCGACACCTTCAAAGGTGTCGGTAACTTGTAATCCATAAATTGATTTCATCTATTACTTAATCAACAAAATTTTATTGGTATAAAATAATTTTTTGTCGTCAAAAAACCTCAAGAAATAAATGCCATTGGATTGGTTGCTCAAATCCAGTTCGGTATTTTGCGAGTCAATTTTTTTAGAAAAAATAAAAATCCCTTGCGAATTAAAGACATCTAATGTAATATTTTTGAACGACTGTGACATAGATAAATTCACTGAAAAAAATCCGCTCGTAGGATTGGGTGTAGTTTTTACGTCCGAAAAAATTGAATTTTCATCGGTTGAAGTTATGGTGCAGGTATGTTGTTCTGTAAATCCATTTTGAGCTGTTGCCGTCGTCTGAAAAACATTCCACGCCGCCGATTCGCCTTTGAGGTGAAAAGCACACCAAGGTTTAAGCAAGCTAAAAACAGTCGTCAGTTGCTGCAAGGCTGGAATGGTGGCTGCACAATTCGCTTCGCCGAGCGTGCAAAACGACGCACCCGTCGAAAAATTGCAGTGCGTCCCGTTGTTGATTACGATGCGGTATTTGCAAACATTGGCGGGAACTGCATCGTACATCGGCTTAGAGTTGGCGGGCGGTACCACGCAGTCATTCGTCCCCGAAAACAGCAGCAACGGAATACTAACCAAAGCCGCCGCCGCCGTAGCGGAAGGGTTTGTTTCGGCAGGAGCAAAGTTGCAAATAGTCGTAAATCCGCTGTTGCCTTGCGCAGCCAAAAAACTACAACCGCCTCCCATACTATGTCCCAAAACGGCAGAATTTTGAGAAATTTTTGAAAAATAAGGCGACGCAGCGACCATATTTTGAGCCTGCAAGAAGTCTTTTATAAATTTCAAATCCAAGCCGAAATTGCCGTGAGAAGGCGCGAAACCTGTTTCTGTATTGGCTACCGCCACGATATAGCCAAGCGGAACGAGCGTATCCGCAAAAACTTTGTAGTTGGCAGCGGTCATCGTAAAGCCGTGTCCAATCACGATAACTGGATACTTTGAGGCGGCATTTTCGCCCACCGCAGCGTCCTGTCCGCCCGTCGAGGACGGATAATAAACCGTAAGTGCGATGCTCCGATTGTTGCGCGAGGCATCGACAAAGGTTTCATTGCGAAAGCCAACAGCAGCTTGCACAAACTGCGCCAAAGCGATAAAAACAAGGAAAATAAATGCTTTTTTCATCGTGAATTGAATACTTTTTTAGTGTAAAAGAACGTTGTAAGAACAAGAGTTTAAAACGTCTTTACCAAGCAAAATGTTCGAGTTCCGAGCCGAAAAGTACGGTTTTTGCGCTTTTTTATCTAAAGTTTATCGTTTTGTCACAAAAATTACTTTTTTTATTTTTTATTTTAATTATTTTGAAAAAAAAATATTTACTTTCTATTTTTATTTGCTTCGTTTTGCAGGGTTCCGTTTTTTCTCAAAACGCACTCAATCGCTTGCTAACTCCTTCTGATACCTTCAATAGAACACGATTTTGGACAGTTTCTGGCATCGGTTTGGGCATTGCGGGCGGCTCGATAGGTTCGCTGGCGGGCTTTTGGTATGCCCAATATGAACAAACTCGTTTTCACCTTTTCAACGACTGGGGCGAGTGGGAAAAAATTGACAAAACTGGACATTTTTTGACTGCTTATCACGAAAGCCGTTGGAGCTATGAAGGCGCATCTTGGACAGGCATGAGCCACCGAAGTTCGGTCTGGACGGGCGTTGCCATCGGCACGGCGATACAGGGAACGATAGAATTTTTGGACGGATTTTCCAAAAAATGGGGTTATTCGCTCGGCGATATTGCTGCCAACGAACTGGGTTGCGCGCTTTTTGCGGCGCAAGAATTAGGTTGGCAGGAGCAGCGAATAGTGCCAAAAATATCGTTTTCTTACCCGAATTATCCCGATGCGATAGTTACCTCGACCGATGGAAAAACACAGAGCAGCGTCCGCGCTCGTGTGGCGAGTCTTTACGGCAACCGCAACCTAATTGAGAGTTTTTTTAAAGATTACAACGGCGAAACATACTGGCTTTGTGGCAATATTTCTTCATTTTTACCGAAGGGAAATTCGTTTCCGAAATGGCTCAATCTGGCAGTTGGGTACGGCGCGGAGGGAATGTACGGCGGTTTTGACAACTCTTGGACAGACAAAAATGGCGCAAAATTCGTCCTCGACACGCAAAAATTTCCACGCTACAGACAGGTTTATTTGTCGCTCGATGTGGATTTGTCTAAAATAAAAACCGATAATCCGATTCTAAAAACATTGTTTAGTGCAGTTCGTTTCTTAAAATTTCCAGCTCCAACCGTCGAATTTAATACATTGGGAAGAGTCAAGTTTTTTCCTATTTTTTATTAAAAAGTAAAAAATAATCAAATTTTGTGACAAAAATATGAATTCTGTTTGGTTGTGTATAAATTTTATGTATCACTATATGGCGTAAAAAAACTATCTTTGTATTTTCAAATACTTTAAAATCTAAAATTATGTTCGGCGACTTACTCGGCAATATGCAAGAGCAACAAATACAGCTCAAAAAACGATTAGCGAGTATCGTGGTAGAGGCAACCGAAGGCGACGGCGCAATAAAAGTGACCGTCAATGCCAACAGAGAATTGCTCAATATCGTGTTTGACAAAACAAAAATAGACTGGAACGACCAAGATATGGTCGAAGAATTGGCGGTCGCAGCAGTCAATAAAGCAATGCGCTTGGCATCTGAAAAAGAAGCGGTGGAAGCCGAAAAGTTGCTCCAAAATATAATGCCGACAGGCATGGGCGGCTTGGCGAGCTTGTTCGGAAAATAAAAACTCGTTGAGTTGCTTAAACTTTTGCGACATTCCGCAGTCATACCTTTTAAAAAATATTTTTTTACCATTTTATTTCATTGATGAAACATCTGTTTTTAATCTTAATTTGTGTTGGTTTTTTTACCAAAATATTCGCCCAAACTTCTGATAGGTTGATGGGTTACTACCAGTTTGATACAGATACTACGCGGACGATTTTTGACCAAAGCGGCAACAATTCCAATGGAATAGCGGGCGGCGATACGGCGTTGGTGTGTGGCGTAAGCGGGCGCGCCTTCAAGTTCGACGGTATCAAAGACTTTATTATTTTGGTCGGAAGTGTCAATAATCACTTCGGTTTGGCGGATTTTTCGCTCACTTTTTTTATGAAACCAAGCCCCGGAAGCGGTGTAAAAGATATTATTTCTAAAAAAAGTATCTGTGCTGCCAACGAGCGCGGCTTTGCGATTCGCTACGCACCCAGCTCCAAAACGCTGACCTGCGAGCTGACGGAAAGTGCGAGCAAAAACGGGACGATTAGTGCCAAATTGGACGCTACGCAATGCTGGCAACACATTGCTTTGGTGCGCAACTCGAATATCACAAGACTGTATGTAAATGGAACTTTGCGGAGCGAAGTGTCGGCGTTGGCGCGCGTGAACCTGACCAATCAGGGCATCTTGAGCGTGGCGAATAGTCCGTGCATCAACACGGGCGGTGAGGCGCGGTTCGGCGGTTTGCTCGACGAGCTTCGGGTCTATGCGAAGGCACTGACGGAAGAAGAAGTGGTCGATTTGTATAGATTTGCATTGCCTGACCATATACTGACGCAAGATACGCTGATTTTTCTCGGTGGCAGCGTTCCTGCAAAAATTTCGGGTACTTGTGTGAATAATTTTCAGTGGCAGCCGACTACGGGAGTTAGCAGCCCAACTGCAAGAGAACCCATATTAAAACCAACTAAAACAACTTCATACCGACTATTATTCCGTGACGGACAATGTATAGCTACCGATTCAGTATTAATCACAGTTATTGACCCCGACAGTTTGGACTGCGAACAAGTCTTTTTACCCAAAGCGTTCACGCCCAACGGCAACGGACCATCTGCCAACGAAATGTTCGGCATCAGCAATCCGTATGCCATCAAAGAGTTTCTTTCTTTGGATATTTTGGACCAGTGGGGCGGAAAAATGTTCAGTACGTCCAGTGTTTTTGAGCGTTGGGACGGCTCGTTGGGTGGCTCGCCAGTCAGTCCGGGCGTATATTTGTACCGAGTAAGGCTAAAATGCAAGGGCGAAGAAAAAATAAAAACAGGAAGTTTTACCCTCATGCGGTAGTAAAAAAATAAAACGTAACCAACAATAAATTAAAAAAATATGAAAAATTATCAGTCACAAATCATTGGGCTATTTTTGTTGATAGCTCAATTTGCGCAAGCACAAACCGTTTCTACGGGCATGAAAGTCTATCAGATTTTTCAGCAAAAATGCGTCAGTTGTCACAAAAATTCCAACCCCCAAGCGGGCTTAAATTTGGAAGGTGCAGGCGCGACCGTCCAAGCGAAAGCCGCAGATGTGTACGCCAAAATCTTTCAGAAAAATCCTACCAATCCCTACGCCCTCGCCAAAGGATACAAACAAATTTATGCAGGCAGACCCGATAAAAGTTTTCTTTTTCGCAAAATAAATTTTGGCTTGGAGCCAACTATCCAACTCGATGCACAGGAAGGTCAGTCAATGCCCAATAATTATCCAGCTAATTCTTTGACCACAGAAGAAAAAGAATTGGTGCGGCAGTGGATTCTCTACGGCGCACCGTCCGCAGGAACAGTAATGAACGACTCGCTGATAACAGATTTTTACGCCAACGGCGGCATCAAAGCCTTTCCGAATGGCGCACCTGCTGCGCCAGCGGCAAGTCAAGGATTTCAACTCAAAATGGGTCCATTTTTTATTCCCAAAGGCGGCGAAATCGAATATTATACCAAACACGAACTCAATTTGCCCGCCAACGTGGAGGTCAATCGCATCGAAATCATTATCTCCAACTCTTCGCACCACTTCATTATCTACAACTTTACGGGCAACGGCGCGGCGAGTATTCCCGCCGGACTTCGCATAGATGCCAATCACTCCAACATCGGTTTGGTGGCGGCAGTCCAAGAAGCTACTGACCTCAAGCTGCCGCAAGGCACGGCTTTCAAGTGGGAAAGCACGAGAGTTTTGGACCTCAACTCGCATTATATCAACTATTCGCAGACCAAAACCTATCAGGCGGAGGCTTATGTGAACGTCTATACGCAACCCGTCGGCACGGCGCAGCAAGAAATGTACTCGACGCTCGTGCCGAATCTCTCTATCAATATCCCCAACAACGGCAATATGATTACCGCCAACGCCAATTATGTGAGTTCATTTTTGGGGCAAATTTACCTGTGGGGACTCATGGGGCATACGCACAAGTACGGAAAAAGCTACCAGATTTTTAAGCGCGAAGCCAACGGTACGGCGGGCGAAATGCTCTACAACGCGTCTTGCGGGCAGGGAATCCCGGGCTGTATCTCGCCACTTTACGACTACAAACACATTCCGCTGCGGTATTTTGAGCCGTTTTATCCTATCAATATGGCGCAAGGCTTCGTGCATCGTGCTTCGTGGGTGAACGACGGACCTACTTCGGTAGGCTTCGGTCCGACTTCGGCGGACGAAATGATGGTGATGATAGCGATGTTCACACGAGGTTTGGTGAACGGAAATCAGGAAGTGGAAGGCGCACTCAAAGACATAAAACTATACCCGAATCCCGTGACGGACGTTGCGGTATTTGAGCTGCCGACCGAAAGTGGGAATTTGGAGTTTTCGCTCTACGACGCTACGGGCAGACTGCTCCAGCACCAGTCCTCCACCGAGCCAGATATTTTTAGGCTCAACACTGCCTCGCTCGTGCAAGGCATTTATTTTTACCAATTCGTATCCGAAAAAGGCGAAAGAAAATCGGGTAAGATGGTGGTGGAATAAAGGGTTGTTTTTTTATGCAGCCGCTACGCTTTTTTGTATTTTCAATCAGCAGTGGTTGAGGGGTAGAAAGGGGGGTTTGTTTTTCTGCACAAAGTCCCAAACTGTTAGATATCCGCTTAAACGCATCTTAGTGGAATTTAATTTTTAACATAAACTACATGACAGAACAATTTATTAATGCTTTAAAAGACAAAACTAAAATCCGATTGACATTCTATTCAAAGCAAGATGATATGGCTGTAACAAGACTTTGCGCCCCTATGGATTACGGACCGGGTAAGAATACAAAAAAAAGAGATAATCGTTATCACTTGTGGGACTATGAAAGTCAAAGTAGCAGCCCATTTCATACATTATCGTTATTGCCAGAGCAAATTTTAGAAATGGAATTTACAGACTTGCCGTTTAATCCGTCAGAGTTCGTTACATGGGACACTAATTGGATTATTCAAAGAGATTGGGGCGATTTCAGTTAATTGAACCGCCTTGATGAGTTGTCAACCAATATTGTGACAGCACAAAAAAAGCCTCACTTCGGAATGAAGTAAGGCTTTTTTTGTACACATTTTTAATCATCAGCAAGCAGCGTCACTTGCTTTTCGGGATATATTAGAAATGTTAATATTAATATTTGTTTCTTAATTAAGAAACTTCTATATTTGTAAAAAAAAGGAATGGAGCAAAAATTTAGAGTAGCCTTTTTAGAAGATGCTAAAAAATTCCTTGAAAGTTTAGACGAGAAAAGTCGAGAAAAAATCTACTATAATATTTGGAAATCAACTCAAGTGAACGACAATGAATTATTTAAAAAACTAAAAGACGAAATTTGGGAATTTAGAACACTTCACAACAAAAAACACTTCAGACTTTTCGCTTTTTGGGACAAAAAAAATAATGAAGATACCGTCGTAATTGCCACTCACGGTTTGATTAAGAAAACTGATAGAATACCAAAGGAAGAGTTTAACAGGGCAGAAAATTTGAGAATTCAATATTTTAATGAAAAAAAATAAAAAGATATGAAAACATATAGTTTAGAGGAAATGACAGACAAACACATCGGAAAAATCGGCACTCCAAAACGGGACGCTTTTGAAAGTGAGTTAAAACTTGACTTATTAGGACACACCATAAAATCAATGACAAAAGAACAAAACCTCTTTCCCCCAAAAGCCAAAAAAAAAGTCACCTGAAAAAGTAGAAAATAAAAAATTGTGACAGCATAAAAAAAGCCTCACTTCGGAATGAAGTGAGGCTTTTTTTGTGCCGCGAAGTGAAATACAATCCACAAAATCTAATTTCTACTATTTAATTTGGAGAGCAAACGGAGGATTTCGAGGTAGAGCCAGACCAATGTGATGAGCAAACCCATTGCGGCGTTCCACTCCATGTATTTCGGTGCGCCGAGTTGCTCTCCTTTGTCGAAATTATCGAAGTCGAGCAGCAAATTCATTGCCGCTACGCCGATAATCGCCAAGCTGATGCCGATGCCAATCATGCCGCCAGAGTGCAAATACGGCACTTGAATATTGAAAAAAGACAGGGCAAATGAAATCAGATAAACGATACAAATAGCTCCCGTAGCAGCTACTACGCCCGCCCGAAACTTTTCGGTGACTTTTATCCACTGGTATTTGTACGCCATCAGAAGCGTGAACAAAATCGCCAAAGTGAGCGTAATCGCATTGAAAACGATACCGTTGAATTTGAGGGCGTACATAGCAGAAATGCTCCCCACAAACAGACCCTCAAAAGCGGCGTAGGCAGGCGCAAGCCACGAAGATTTTTGGGGTTGAAAACTCGCCCAAACAGCGCAAACCAAACCGCCAATCATGCCGCCAATCATCAGGATTGGACTCGGATATATCCAGCTGTAACTGGCTGTGACGAGCAAAATAGTCAGCAAAATAAAAGACTTATTGACTGCTCCAGCCACCGTCATCTGTTCGCTGTTTGCGGTATCCATTGAGCCGATGTTTTTTTCTAAAGTTTTTTCATTAAAAAACGGATTACTTGCCATAATTTTTTCTTTTTTTGATGTTGTAAAATAAGTATTTTTTAAAGCCATAGTAAGACCTTATAGAATACAAATGTACAACATTTTACGGAACACGAATGTTGAAAAAATGAGATGATTGTTTTAAATGTTTTCCCAAAATAAAAAAATAGATTTATAAAATCTTTTTTATAAATTTTAAAGAACAAAAAATTAGAAAACGCATTTTTTGTGACATTTTTTGAATAAAATAATTTATCCGTTTTGGAGTAAAATATTTGGAACTTAAAAATCATTCCTGCACTTTTGCAATGTTATTAATTTATTTCGGAACTAAACACACACTTCATCATGAAAAGAATTTTTCTTCTTATCTCCCTATGCGTCTTCTTTTTAGACCTCACTCACGCCAATTTGGTAATCTATAAAGCTGGCGCATCTATCATCACAGGAACTTGGCAAAGCAACGGAACGCTCACCCAAACCTCCTCTAACTCGCCTTACGAAGGCACTCAACACTACCAATTTGCCTATAATTTTTCAAACTATTGGGCAGGAGTTGGATTAAACATGGACAACTGGGGGTCTGGCGCACCCATCAATTTTTCAGGAAATACGCATATCCGTTTGGCGTATCGCGGCATGAACTCTGACCATACGCTCAAAGTAATGCTTCGCAATGCAAGCGTCGACGGCAATCAGGTGGCAGTAAGCGGTGCTAACGCGACTTATCAAGTTTTTGACATCGCGCTTACCAGCTGCACAGCCGGCACTTCGTTGGACTTGAACACCATACGAGAAATGGACGTTTTTGTAAATTCTAACTCCGCCGCAGGCTCTGGGACGGTCTATTTAGATGCCATCGAATTAGTGAATCTCGCTCCGCCGCCAGTAGCATCTGCCGATGCTTGGACGCGCGCAGCAGCCCTCGGAAAAGGATTCAACACAGCCAACTGGTTAGAAGCCTACTGGTTGCTCCCTTCCAATTTTCCTGTTTTCAACGATTACACTCGGTCAATTTTTAAATTTTTCAAAGATGCAGGCTTTCAGCACGCTCGCTTGCCAGTTATTTTTGAGCGACTTGGCAGCACCACGCCGCCCTACACCCTCAACACGAGCCACGTGGCTTTCCAACTCGTGGATTCAGCGATTTTGTGGGCGAATACTTTTGATTTGAAACTCATTATCGATAATCACCACGGCATCAACAGTCTGACAGATGCCAACTTTACTACCGAAACGCCGCGACTTTGTAAAGTATGGAGGCAGCTCGCTCAACGCTATGCAAGTTTAGATGCCAATCGTTTTATGTTTGAACTTTACAACGAACCAGGCGGGATTAGCAACAACAATTTGCGTACCGTATTCCAAACAGTCATGGATACCGTTCGGAAATACGATGTGAATCATACTTATATTCTCGGCGGCAACTCTTACAACAGCTCGAGTGGACTGGCTGGCTTTACGCCCATCAACGACCCGAATATGATTTACACGATGCACTCCTACAATCCGTTTCAGTTCACGCACCAACAGATGAGTTGGACAACGCCGCCTAATATGCCAGCTCGCGCTTTTCCGATTGGAAATGACGCAAGCGACGTGCGGAATGAATTTTTTACCGCCCAACAGTGGTCTTCTGCCTATCAGTATCCTGTCTATCTTGGAGAATTTGGAGCTTCCACTGCCGGCAACACGACTTCTCGCTGCAATTTTATCAGTCTAATAACCCATGTATCAGACAGTCTTGGAATGTCTTGGGCATATTGGGACGCAAAAAATTGGAACGATGCCTTTGGTATTTTTACGGGCGGAGTACTTTCGCAAGCGAATGTAGTTCCTTGTATCGCCGCCGCAATGGGAATTTTCCAGTCACCTTTGGCGGTGCAAGATATTGAGCGTTTTAGCGCAGATTGCAACGCCAGCGAAGTAAAATTTTCTTGGAGTGCTCGAATCTATGACTCACCGGGCGTATTCAGCATAGAAGGAAGTGCCGACGGAATGTCGTGGAAAGAAAAAGCCCGATTGGACGGAAAATTAAGCAAGGATTTGTACAGCTTATCTGTAAAAGAAACCAACGGCGAATCGTATTTCCGACTCAAATACCAAGACGACAAAAGAAATCAGTACGAATCTGAAATCATAACGACAGATTGCAACCGCCAAGCGCAAGGCATTATTGCTCCCAATCCAGTTGTTGGAAAAAATAAAATTAACCTATTTTTTACTGCTTCAACGGCTGCCGACGGAATTTTAAAAATAATTGATATGAACGGAAGAACCGTACAAAGCCAAAGTATCACTATGGAGGCAGGTGCTAATTCTATTCCGATACAATTAGAATCAGCATTGAACGGAGGCATTTATTTCGTCCAAGTAGTGGAAGAAAGCGGACGACAAGCCTTATTCAGCACCAAACTTGTGATTATGAACTAATAAAATATCTGAAAACAAGTTAATTCCGACTATTTGCCGTCGGAGAAAAATTAAAACGCTGTCAAAGTTATAATGTTATAACCTTGACAGCGTTTTTTTCTATTACTATCTGATAGTTCCATTTCATTTTTGATACGCCATATTCATCATCGCACCAAAGCCACGCCCCCAGAGAGCGGTTTGCTGCTGCCGTCTGGATATTTTAGGACTATTCGGTAGGCATAAACATCTGGCGGCAGGGCTTCTCCACTGCGAGTGCCGTCCCAACGACTGTTCGGGTCGTCGTGAACTATCTGCCCCCAACGAGTAAATATTTTAAACTCGCTGACCGTGATGCCAGTCACCGTCGCACCAAACGTATCGTTCAGATTGTCGCCGTCGGGCGTAAAAGCATTGGGCAAAAAATATTTTATCGGCTTCACGAATACGCGCACGCTGTCTTTTGCTTCGCAATTATTGACACTGCTCAACGCCGTGACGATGTAAAGCGTGCTGTCCATCGGGGACACTGTGACGCTCGACCCAATTTGGCTAAAATTAGTCGCTTTCCAAACAAAAGTTGCAGGCGATTCGGACGCGGTAGCGGTCAGCTCTACTTGAGTTCCCTCAAAGATTGTCACCGTGTCGGGCGTTGCTGTCACCGTAAAAACATCGGGATTTATTAATTTTATAGAGTCCAATTTGAAACAGCCATTGGCATCTGTGATGGTCAATTTATACGTTCCTGCTCCCAATTTGGAGATGAGTGCGGTCGTGTCGCCTGTACTCCATTTGTAGCGATAGGGCGGAGTTCCCAACTTTCCGATAGCTATAATCAGTCCGTTGGTGTCGGCATTGCATTTCGGATTCTGTACAAAAAATGAGTCACTCAAAGTAGCCGTACAGCAGACGATTGCCGAAAAATTGCGCGTCAAAGTGATGCTACAGCCCGTATTGGACTTAACGGTCAAAGTAACTGACTTTGCTCCGGCAGTGGTATATTTTACGCTGTGCGGACCTTTCGTGTTGGCGGTAGCTGGCACTGCGCCACTGCCAAAATTCCAACTCCAACTCGAGATTGTTCCTTGCGACACGCTCGTAGCGTCCGTAAAAACAATGTCGGCATCGGTACAAAAAACGTCATCGGAGTCACTGTCATTGAATGCCACTTGCGGACTTGCAAACTCACCAGTACCCCCAAAACTTATCGTAAAACCATTACCCGTAGAAGTAAAATTATTGACTGCCAAAGCGTAGGTCGAGCCTGCCGTCATATCTAAAGCTGCCAAAAAGTTATCGGTAATATCTGGCGCGCAACCCGGCGGATTGGACGTATCGGTGGAGTTTTCGTCGAGTCCAGTCGGTCCCATACAGGGGCTTGTAGGCGTAAAATCGCCTGATGCCATGCAGCGCAAGCTAATTTTATTAGCACAGTCAGTCGGTCCGTTGGGAAGTTCATAAACCAAAAAATCGAGGTCATCGGCGGGATTGCTTGGGTTGAGCGTAAAAGTCAGTGTACCGTTGTTGGCAGCCGTCCAGACGTACCAAGTGGAGTTGGTTTCGTAAGGCGGAAAAGAAGTCTGAAAGCATTCTGCATCGTTCAATTCATTGGGGTCAGTGCCTGCGCCCGTCACAGCTTGCACCGTGAACCCAGATTTATCGCAAAGTTGTACCGCCTTGGGGCAGTCGCTTTTGGGCGGCGGCACGGGATTGTAATTATTGACGCAAAGTCGAAAAGTTCCCTCGCTTCCGTTGGTGGCGCAGACGCGAATGTAGTAAGTTTCTCCGACGAGCAGCCCAGTCTGATTGAGTTCGATGATATTAGCAAAAATCAAATCCTTTTTGCAGCCGAATGGTTGCAGCGCATCGCAGCT
>JAYWGG010000199.1:0-19827 GCA_043778415.1 Saprospiraceae bacterium | reverse complement strand
AAAAAGATGAGCTTACAGATATTGCAGCCGACTATATGAGTACCGTTATCGAAGATACCGATGCGCCCGGCGGCTTCAATCACAGTGGATATTTCGTGCTGATAGACAAAAATCGTCACTTGCGCTCTTACTGTAACGGAACAGACCCGCAAGACGTAGATAAATTCATGTTGGACATCGAAAAACTGTTGGCTGAAATGAAATCTGAACCTCCAAAGAGTGATAAAAAATGATAAGAAAAATTCAATTTGGGCTTTCTGGAATAATGTTAGCTTGTTTGATTTCGTGTGGTGAAAACAGCACAACTGACTCAAACACAGCGTTCAAGCAAGGTCACAGCCTTTATGAAGTTTATTGTGGCAACTGTCATGCGCACGACGGACAAGGACTTGTGGGCAACATTCCGCCGTTGGCAAATTCTGATTATCTGGCGGAGCGACAGAGCGAAATGCCGTGCCTGATGAAGAAGGGTTTGAAGGGTGGAATCTTGGTGAATGGCAAATCTTACGACGGAGTTATGCTCGGAATAGGGCAACTTTCGGACGTAGAAATCACAAATATTTTGAATTATATCAACAACGAATGGGGAAATAAAAAGCCTTATGTGACGATTCAGGAAGTTGGAGTGTGGCTGAAAAATTGCCAATAAAAAATATATTTAGTGATTTTTTGTGACAAAAATTTATTTGAAGGTAAAAAAGTAATTTATAAAAAAATTCCAAAACATAACTACACCTGTGGCTAATATTTTGGAAAAGTAAAAATTTTTATTTCGTTTTTCGGAGAAAAAATAAACCAATGAGTTGTTGATAGCCAAACCAACCAAAGCAACACCCAAAAATTTAGTAAATTGTTCCAAAACATTTGGATTGGTATTTATAAAAGTGAAATGTTTGTTAAGAAAAAAATTGCTCAAAGCAGATGCCGTGAAGCCCATTGAGTTGGCGACGAATTTATTTTGTTTCAGTTTTTCTTTTGCCCAAATTGTGATGCCAAAGTCAATGGCGGCACAGGTTGCGCCGACCAAACAAAATTTTACGAACCGTGTAAATAAGTCAAAAAACATATTATTATTTCTTCTGAAGCTGCAAATTTATAATTTTAATTTAGCTTTGCACGCCTTTGAAAGGCTATTAAATAAAAATTAACGGACTTTTGGCACGGTTTTAACCATTTTTAGTAGTAAGTTGAACCATTTTATTAAAATATCTTTTCCAAAATATGAGTGATAGTGTAGATTTTCAGTTGATTGAAGACGAGGCGGGCTTGAAGTCTTTTTATGAAGAAAATAAATCCATTAGCTGGATGAGTTTCGATACCGAGTTTATAGGCGAAAAGCGTTATTACACATTGCTTTGTCTGATTCAAGTCGCCACAGAACACGGACTTTACATCATTGACCCGTTGAAATTAAGGAATTTAGACCTTTTTTTAGATTTTATTACCAATCCAGATATTTTAAAAATCACGCACGCAGGCGACAACGACTACCGAATATTGAATATCATGTTCGGGATTTTGCCCCAAAATGTGTTCGATACGCAGATTGCAGCGGGTTTTATGTCGCACACTTATCCGATTTCGTTTCAGAAGTTAGTGGAGAAAGAGGTGGGAATGAAAATTAAAAAAGGCTATACCGTCACGGACTGGGAAAGCCGTCCCGTCAAGCAAAGTCAGCTTACTTACGCCCTCAACGACGTGATTCCGCTCCGCGAATTGTACGATAATATCAGCCAACAACTCACTGACTTGAACCGTCAAGCGTGGGCGGTGGACGAGATGAAAAATTTAGAAACCGCCGAATATTACGAGCAAGATCCGTACAAAGAGTTTTTGGGCAGCAATATGATTTTTGATTTGTCGGTCAAGGAACAGGTTTTTTTGATGCGACTGTTGAGTTGGCGCAGACGCGAAGCGGAGCGCAAAAATTACTCTCGCGAAATGATTTTACAGACTAAACTTTTGGGTGCAATCGTCAAAAATATCAATGAAGGCAAGGGTGCACTCAAAGACAATCGAAGAATACCAGACAGAACGCTCGTCCAACATTGGGACACGTTCAACGATTTTTACCACGCCAAAATCACCGATGAGGAGCGCGAAGTGCTGAAAAAAATCCCCTACGGCACCGAACTGACGCTCCAGCAAGACCTGCTTTTGGAAACTTTGCACCTGCTGATTCGCTACCGATGCGCCGAAACCAAAATCGCTCCATCATTGGTCACCTCAAAGTCCGTTTTGAAAAAAATTGTCGCCGACTCGACTTATCACAGCAAGGAATTGGAAACGGGTTGGCGGCGAGAGTGGTTGGGCGAAGATTTACTCTCGTGGTTCAAGAACTGCCGCCCGCTTCAGTTTCAAATGGACGGCGAAAAATGCGTTCTTTCTCCTGAAAATTGAAAAAAAAATAATTTGTTTCTTATTTTTGCGAAAAAATAGTTTAAATTGAGTCAAACTAACCAAGAATACGACCAAATAGTGTCGAAATGCAAGCGACTTTTTGTCCAAAAAACAAAAGATTACGGCACTGCATGGCGTATTTTGCGACCGACTTCTTTGACCGACCAAATTCTTATCAAGGCGCGGAGAATCCGTCAAATCCAAGAAAATGGCGTGCAAAAAATCGGCGATACTGTTAATAGTGAGTTAATTGGCATCGTAAATTATGCTGTTCTCGCGTTGGTTCAGTTATCTTTGCCGAAGGATTTTCCGATTGAGCTTGAAGTTGAGAAAGCGGTGGAGCTTTTTGAGGCTCAAGTTTTTGTCACAAAAAATCTAATGTTGGAAAAAAATCACGATTACGGCGAAGTTTGGCGAGAGATGCGAGTTTCGTCAATGGTAGATTTGATTTTGATGAAGCTGTTGAGAATCAAGCAAATAGAAAATAATGCGGGAAAAACCATCGTTTCGGAGGGTTTAGATGCCAATTATCAGGATATTGTTAATTATGCCATTTTTTGTTTAATAAAAATAGAAAATAACCAATAAAATTATTGTAGAATGACCATTATTACCTTACTTTTATATTTTGCGGCAGCTGCCGTAGTAATGACTTTGATTACGGGCTTTGTGCTGAAAGCACAAAAAAATTGGTTGGTCACATTCTTGCAGCATTTCGCAGGAGTTTGGTTTGCCTTTTCGGGGCTTGTCAAAGCGGTAGATCCTATCGGGACGGCTCTAAAAATGGAGCAGTATTTTACGGAGTTCGAGCGGACATTTGCGGGTACTTCTCTCAAATTCATAACGCCGATTTTTCCATTTTTTTCCAAGTATTCTGTGACATTCTCTATCGTAGTCATTACGTTGGAAATTATGTTGGGAATTATGCTAATCATCGGTTCGAGAAGACGATGGACGGCGTGGATATTTTTGTTGATAGTCGTATTTTTTACAGTTTTGACGGGCTTCACATACCTCACGGGCTATGTGGCGGGCGACGCTAATTTTTTCGATTTTGCAAAATGGGGCGAGTACAAATCATCTAATATGCGTGTCACAGACTGCGGTTGTTTTGGAGAATTTATGAAATTAGAACCTTACACCTCGTTCCTAAAAGATTTGGTATTGTTAGTTCCAATTTCGTTACTTTTCGTGATTGGCTCTCAGAAAATGCACAAGCTATTCAATCGGAAAATTCGTTTTTCAACGGTCATGTTGAGCCTTTTTGCAATATTGGGTTTGAACTACTATAATACTGCTATGGACGAGCCAATCGTTGATTTTCGCCCGTTTAAGGTAGGAGTAAATATTCCAGAACGTCGCGAAGCGGAAGAAAAAGCAGCGTCTAATGTAGAGATTTTAGGCTACATTTTGAAAAACGAAAAGACGGGTTTGACGGCAGAAAAGCGTTTTGCTAATACCAACGAAGCTACCAAAAGATTTGGAGAAGTGATGAAAGAATTTCCTGCGGAAGACGGCTGGAAAGTGAAAGATCAGATAAAAACCGATGTCACAGTTCCGCATACCAAGCTGTCCGATTTTTCCGCAAGTAAGTTCGAAGACGGTGCAGAATATACAGAGGATATTTTGACAGACCCCGATTATTCGTTCATGATTGTTTCCTATAAATTGGCTTATGACAACATGAAAACAGAGACGACTTACACGCCCGATACGCTTTGGACTATGGATACTATTCGGGCTGGTAAAGAGATGAAAATTGTAAAAACAGCAGAATCTGTGACACAAAAAGAACAAAGCAAACAAGTGTTTTCGTGGAACCCAGATTTTGTGTCGAGCTATGTCAATATCATAAAACCATTCGCAGAAGCGGCAAAAAAAGCCAATATCAAGACTTTTGTAATGACTTCGCCGAACGATCCAAGCACGATTGCAGACTTTCAGAAAGCAACCCAAATGTCCGCTTTTCCGTTTTACTACACGGACGATGTGGTTTTGAAGACAATTATGCGTTCTAATCCCGGAGTTGTACTACTACACAAAGGGGTAGTTATTGATAAGTGGCACATCAAAAAGTTGCCGTCTTTTGAGGTTGTAAAAAATAAAGATATTAAATAAATGTTGAAAAAAAAGCCCAAATAAATTGTTTCTTTACGAATTCGATTATCTTTGCAATAAATATTTTATAATCTAAATATTTTGTGACAGTAAAGGCTGTCCAAGTTATGGCAATATGTCCCAATTTCAGAACTTTTATTCATAATCATGCTCAGTCGCCGCAACATACGCGTAAAAGTGATGCAGATGCTCTACTCGTACAACCGCGATAGGAGGCTCACGCTCAACGAATTACTCACGAAATACAATGAAAGCGTAAGAAAGTCTTACGAGCTGTATCTCTTCAACGTCCAATACCTCATCAGCATCGCAGAATATTCTGTGAAAGATGCTGGTGCGAGAAAAGTTCGCTTGCTCCCCAACGAGGAAGATAAGCTGTTCACCCCCAAATTATTTGAAAACGAGTGTATCCAGTCACTCGTCAAGAACGAGGCTTTACAGGCTGAATTAAAAAAGTACGTACTTTCCTCTCGCACCAATGCGGAGTTGGTGCGGTCTTTCTACGCCGATTTTTCCAAACATGAAGACTATAAAAAGTTCTGGCTCAATCCAGAGACTACCACCGACGATACAGTAGCGGCTATTTTGAATTTATATAAGTTCTTGATAAACAACGAGTTATATTCCGAAACGATGGAAGACAATTACTATTGGTGGGCTGACGACGAGTCGTTGGTCGTAGGCGCGATGAAAAAAACAATCAAAGCACTGCCCAACAATGACAAGTTTTGGGAGGAATTTCAACCGCAAGCTGAACACGTCAAAGAGTTTGGTGAAACCGTGTTGCGCCAAGTTTTTCTCGGAGAAAATGAGCTGCTGCGAATGATAGAACCCATCTTGCGCAACTGGTCTATCGACCGAGTAGCCGCTGTAGATATGGCTATGATTCAGATGGCTCTCTGCGAATTTATGTATTGCCCAACCGTCCCGCCAAAGGTAACAATCAATGAATATGTCGAACTTTCAAAACATTATAGCACCGAAGACAGCCGCGAGTTCATCAATGGAATATTAGATAAGCTCTTAAAAAAATTAGAAAGAGAGGGGAAGGTATATAAAGAAGGACGTGGATTAATGGAATAAAAGCTAACTTTGTGACATACCAAAAATTTGATACTCAAAAATTTTAATACCAACTAAATGACTGATGTTCTGATTATCGGTGCAGGAATATCTGGTTTGACAGCTGCCAAGCACTTGCAAGCACGAGGTTTGGACGTAAAGATTTTAGAGGCTACGGACCGAGTGGGCGGTAGAATAAAAACGGATTCCGTCAATGGTTTTTTATTGGATAGAGGTTTTCAAGTGTTGCTTACTTCTTATCCAGAAATCCATAAAGAGTTGGATATCAAGGCTTTGAACCTCAAAAAATTTCTTCCGGGAGCAGTTATTTTCAATGAAAAGGGAAAAAAATATGAATTTGGCGACCCTCTTCGCAATCCCTCTGCAATCATCAGCACCCTTCGTGCGAAAATAGGTAACTGGAACGATAAGCTGAATATGTTGGCACTGCGGCAACAACTGAAAAGCGTAGAGTTGGATTCTGTCTTTCAAAGACCTCCCGCCACGACACGAGATATTTTCAAAGTTTACGGATTCAGTGACAAAATGATACAAGAGTTTTTTCAGCCTTTTATGAGCGGTGTCTTCTTGGATTCACAACTCAATACGTCGAGAAAAATGTTTGATTATACTTTCAAACTATTTTCGGAAGGTTATGCCAGCGTTCCCGAACTCGGAATGGAGGAAATACCGAAACAAATAGCAAATAAATTACTGCCTAACAGTATTTTATTCCAAAAAAAAGTAGAATCCATAGATAAAACCTTCGTCACCACAGACTCAAACGAGCGGTTTGAAGCCAAAAGAATACTAATTGCCACAGAAGCTACGGGCATCGCGAGGCTTCATTCGTTGGATATAAAGACTGCCCACCAAAGCACAATTTGTTTGTATTTTACGTCAAATGTGACACCACAAAGTCGCCCAATTTTGATGTTGAACAATGCTCCGCAGCGATTGGTCAATCACATTGCTGTGATGAGTGAGGTTTCTACTGCTTACGCACCAAAAGGAAAATCCCTTATCTCTGTTTCAATGGTCGGACTGCCAGAAGGCAGCGATGAAGAACTCATAAATCAAGCAAAAAAGGAGTTATATTGTCTGTTTGGGCGCAGTGTGCAATATTGGGATTTTCTCAAAATATACCGCATCAGGTATGCACTGCCCGACCAAAAAACGGTCACAAACGAAGTTACCGAAAAAGACGTAAGAATCAATAAAAACTTATATATTTGTGGCGACCACTTGCTGAATGGCAGCACCAACGCATCGCTTTTGGTAGGTCGAAAAACCGCAGAGTTCATTGCAGCAAGTCTTGAAAAATGACAGAAGAAAATACCAATGTAGTACATTTTTATTCGATTGACGTGCTGCGTGGAGTAGCCGCCGTTGTGGTCTGTTTTTACCATTTTACGAATGGATTTTTGCCAAATGGCAACCCAATGAAGTGGTTTTTTCAGTACGGATATTTGGGTGTAGAGAGTTTTTTTCTGATTTCAGGTTTTATCGTAGTGTATTCTCTGGCGAAAAAAAAATATCAATTATCTAATTTTCGTGACATTTTTGTAAGGCGTTTTTGGCGATTAGAACCCGCTTATTGGGCGAGTATTTTGCTCATGTTGGGTATGGATTGCTTCGCTTCTTACATTCCTGGCTTCGAGGGACAGTCGCATTCGCACAGCATCTACAATTTATTTTTGCATTTTTTTCACCTCAACGCTTTGCTTGGGCAACCTTGGGTGCGTGATGTGTACTGGACTTTGGCAATAGATTGGCAATTTTATCTGACAATATGCCTGATATTTCCGCTCGTCACACACTCTAAAATGTGGTTGCGCCTTGTTACGTTAGCTGCTTTTGCGGCTTTGACACCGTTTTTTTCGCAGTATTGGGTATTTTATTACAGTTTTGCCTTCATTATCGGCATTTTATTTTACTACAAATACGAAGGGACATTAAATAATTTGCAAACTTTCAGCTTAATTCTTTTGAGTTTGTATGGAAATTATCATTATCTCGGGGTTACACATTTGAGTTCATTGATTATTTCGGTTATTTGTTTTGAGTTTTTTAATTTTCGCCAAAGTATTTTCTCTTTTTTAGGAAAAATTTCTTATTCGCTCTATCTGACTCATATTTTTAGTGGTTGGGCGGTTTGTACCATTTCCCACATGTTTGGTGAGAATGAATGGTTGATGTGTTTAGGCATTGTCGTTGGAGTGGCTGTAAGTGTCGCATTTTCAACTGTTTTTTACCAAAAAGTAGAACAAAATAAATATTTTGTACGCTAAAATGAACATAAAATCTTTTTATTTCGTTAAAGTGTTGTAATTGATTTATAAAACCGAATTTTTATTCGTGACATTCAGTGTTCATATAAACAGCTATTGCAGAATGTCGTCGGATATTGTAATTCGTACAAACTAAAAAAATAATATGGCTTTTGAGTTCACAGATGTAAATTTTGAAAAATCCGCTATCGAAAATTCTGGCATAACCGTCATTGATTTTTGGGCAGAATGGTGCGGTCCTTGCAGAATGGTTGGTCCAGTGGTCGAAGAATTAGCAAATGACTATAAAGACCAAGCCCAAATCCTAATCGGTAAAGTAGATGTGGATAGCAATCCCGCAGTGGCGATGAAGTACGGCATACGCAGTATTCCGACTATTTTGTTCCTCAAAAATGGCGAGTTGGTGGATAAACACGTTGGTGCAACTACCAAAAAAGTACTCAACGATAAGATTCAAGCCTTGATGCAATAAAATATCACAAAAAGACCATATTCTAAATTTTAGAATATGGTCTTTTTGTAACAAAAGCACTTTTTTTCTCGTAAAATAGAGTACAATATCATTAAAATGCTCAAAGATAATTTTGAAGTTCGGGATTTCGGAAATTTAGAACTTCTGGCTCGGCAAGTCGTAGAGGGCTTTATAATTGGGCTTCACAAAAGCCCGTTTCACGGCTTTTCGGTAGAGTTTGCGGAGCATCGCCTCTACAATCCGGGAGAAGCTACCAAAAATATTGATTGGAAAGTGTACGCGCGGTCGGACAAAATGTTCACCAAAAGATTTGAAGAAGAAACTAATTTGAGGTGTCAAATCGTGATTGATACCTCTTCCTCGATGTACTTTCCAGAGCCTGACCCAAAGGCTAAAACACTGCAGTACAACAAGTTAGAGTTTTCTACGCTTGCTGCGGCAGCTTTAATGAATCTTCTCAAAAAACAACGCGATGCCTTCGGATTGAGCCTTTTTGACGGTGCAGTAAATATTCATACGCCTTGCAAATCCAGCACGACGCACTACCATTTACTGCTTTCGCACCTCGACCGACTCCTGCAACAAAATACTTTAAACAAGACGACTTCTGCCGCCCAAGCACTTCACCAGATTGCAGAAAGTGTCCACAAACGGTCGATGGTTATGATTTTTAGTGATATGTTTGAGTCGTCAGAAGATACAGAACACTTGTTTTCAGCTTTGCAACATTTGAAGCACAATAAGCACGAAGCAGTTTTATTCCATGTCACGGATAAGTCAAAAGAGTTAGATTTTAATTTTGAAAATAGACCGTATATTTTTGTGGATATGGAGTCTGGCGAAAAAATAAAATTGCAACCCAATCAAGTAAAAGATTATTATACTGCGAATATTTCAAAATTCACAGAAAATTTGAAATATAAATGTTTGCAATATAAAATCGACTTCGTGGAGGCAGATATTAATGCTGGCTTCAAGCCAATTTTGCAATCTTACCTCGTAAAGCGAAATAAAATGCGAATTTAGAACTTGACAAAAAATAATATTCCGTAAAACTATTTAAAAATAAAATTTTGAAAACTCAAGCCTTTCTTTTTTTAGCAAGTATAGCTCTCACTTTTCAGAGCTGTTCGGTCAGCAAAACCCAAACTTCTAATTCAGTTTCTGTTGTGAGCGAACCAGTATCAACACCACAAAATCTAAAAATTGCGTTTTACAACGTGGAAAATCTATTCGATACCGTTGATGACCCGAAAACCCCCGATGAAGAATTTACGCCTGAAGGGAAAAATAAATGGACTCCCGAGCGTTACAAATTGAAGCTCAACCACCTTGCAAAGGTAATTTCTGCGATGGATTACCCAGTTACAATCGGTCTTTCTGAAATAGAAAACGAAACAGTGGTTCAAGATTTGGCTAAAGAAGCTGCTTTTTCTGAACACCCATACAAGGTAGTTCATTACGAATCACCCGACGCTCGCGGCATTGATGTAGCTTTTTTATACCAAGAAAAATACTTTAAAGTGCTGGGTTCCAGACCAATACGTATTAATTTCCCGAGAGAGAAGAATAAAAATATGGACGGCGAATCGATGACTACGCGAGATATTTTACAAATAGACGGCATTTTGGCGGGCAAAGACACCGTACATTATTTTGTCAATCATTGGCCCTCCCGACGTGGCGGACAGGACGAAAGTGAGGTGCGCCGAATTTTTGTAGCTTCACAGCTTCGCAAAGCTGTTGATGAAATTTTTGCTAAAAATGCCAATGCAAACATCATAATCGTCGGTGATTTGAACGACGAAACAGATAACAAAAGTCTGACAGAGGTTTTGAAAGCTAAAACGCCAAGCGCGTCGCCTGAAGCGAGAAGTTTATTTGACTTGATGGTGCCGCTTGATAAGGCAGGCGAAGGCACTTACAACTTCAAAGGCGCATGGAATATGCTTGACCATATTATTGTTTCGTCTTCGCTACTGCGCTCACAGTCAAGGGTTTACGTTAGCGACGCTACGATTTTCAAACGTGATTTTTTTCTATACAAGGAATCAAAGACAGGAAATATGTTGCCGAGTCATACGTATGTTGGTCCGAAATATTATGGCGGCTACAGCGATCATTTACCCGTTTGTGCCACGCTTAATTTTAAATAATCACTTGAATTTGTGACAAAAATTCAGATAAAAAAAGGATTGTGATTTTCATCACAATCCTTTTTTTATGTCACAAAAAATACTTTTACATCAATAAACTTGCTTCATCTTTGATAGCTCTCAAAGCCGTATCTAAACCTGTTGGGTCGCCTTGTTCAAATTTTTCCAACAGAATTTGGGCGTATTTTCTCGCATTTTCGTTGCTGTCAAGAGGTTCTGCCAGGAGGTTGATAACGTTGAGCGTGTTGGCGCGCACGACCTTCAAAATGTCCCATAGTTGCTGGCTCACATAGATTTGCTGTGTCACATTGTACTCAAATTCCTGCTGAATAGAGAGCATCAAAGAAATTTTTAGGTCGTTGGTAGTCATTTCCTCGTTGCGAAGCCGAAGCACCAAACTCGGAATATAAAGTCTTTCGCAAAGCATCGTCAGCCGCTCATAAGCCTGCAAGCGCAGAGGCAACGAAATAGAATTTTGTTTTCGCTTTACATTCAAAATTTGTTTTTGATTTTGGGCTTGCCAAAAGTGTTTTTGCATATAAAACACGGTCAAAAAAACTATCAGAGCGGGAATCGTTACTTTGATTATTTCTAAAATGACTTCTAACCAAATAGGCATTTGTTGTAATTTTTGTGATTAAAATTGTTTTTAAAAAAATATTTAGCGTTATAAATCTCTTTAAACTAAATTTTCTTCTAACACTTGTATTTTTCGTATCCAGCCATTGGTATCTGTCACAGTCCCATTTCGCAATCCATTTATTTCGTCTTTAATTATTTTAGCGAATTTAGATTCCGAAACTGGCGGTAAAATCATCGAAAGCTCTCTGTAGCGAATTTCTGAAACTGGTGCCACGACTGCTGCCGTACCTGCTCCAAAAGCTTCTTGCAGTCTGCCTGCGTGGTAAGCTGCTACCAATTCGTCAATCGAAACAGGTCTTTCTTCCGTTTTATACCCTTTTTGGCGCATCATCGTGAGGATAGAATCGCGCGTAATTCCCTTCAAAATACAGCCGTCCGTAGCTGGCGTGACCAACACATTATCAATGACAAACATAAAATTCATCGTCCCCGCTTCCTGAATATATTTGAACTCTTTAGCGTCCATCCACATAACTTGGTCGTAGCCTTTTTGTCGCGCCAACTGCGCTGGATACAGAGATGCCGAATAATTGGCGGAACATTTTGCCTCTCCAGTGCCTCCAGCTGCCGCGCGGATATAAGTTTCTTCCACGAGCAACTTTACGGGCTTGCTGTAATACGGTCCGACGGGGCAAGTAAAAATCATAAACTTGTAAGTGTCAGAGGCTTGCACGCCAATATATTCGCCCGAAGCGAACATAAAAGGACGGATATACAGCGCGCTTTCGGCATCGTTGGGTATCCATTTTTGGTCCAAATCTATCAATTTCTCTATCGCTTGCAGGAACAATTCCTCTGGTACGGGCGGCATACACATACGATGGGCGGACGTGTTAAATCGGCGGGCATTCTGCTCTGGGCGAAACAAAAGCGGTTCTCCGTCTGCATTTTTGGAGGCTTTCATACCCTCAAAAATAGACTGACCGTAGTGCAGCGCAAGGTTTGCGGGGTGCATACTGAATGGCGCAAACGGCTCAATTCGCAAGTCCGTCCATTCGCCATCTACATAATCGGCGATAAAAATATGGTCAGAAAATACTTTACCAAAAGGAATATTGGCGAAATCAACTTCTGGCAGTCTGGATTGTGTAGTCCTTTGGAGCGAAATGTTGTAGTGCATAAGAATGTAGATTTAAAAGTTTGGTTGGTTCGTACAAAAGTAAGTATATTTATACAAATTTTCATAATTATTTTATAAAAAACAAAAATTTCTATCGCTTGAAGAATAATATTTTGCCAAATAGCTTTTTTGATTACAAAGTTTTTGTTGCTCCCGATTCGGACAATGTGGATTATCTTGCGCTTGGACTGGGCGAAAAAAAAATTTTGTGGATTTTGAAAGACCAGCTGGAGCAAGATGATTTGCTCCAAAAAATCTCTGCTGCTGCAAAATTGGAACTACCCAAAGATGTATTTTTAGTGCGCATATCGGGCGAAACCGAAGCTTTGTCGGTACAAAAATTTATACAATTAAATTTTGTCACAAATATTATCGTAATGGGAATTTTACCTAATTTTTTGGGACTCAATTTTAGAGCTAAAAAATATGAAGTAACGAACTTTCAGGGAGTAAGATATTTATTTACAGACGATTTGTACGCCATTTCGCTCAATAACAATTTGAAAAAAGATTTGTGGATTGCTATGCAAACCATGTTATTATAGTAATTTCTTAAAAAATACAAAAATTACTGTTGTTAAAAAAGCTAAACTTAAAATATTTGCAATTCTACTAATAAAATCGCCGTAAGTGACATAAAATGTTTTATTAAAATATAAATTTATATTCTGTTTAATCGCTGCGTCTGTTCCATATTTCGTATTTTGGAATATGTCACCGCGCGCATTGATGAAGCAAGATGTGCCTGTGTTTGCTGACCGTGCTATTTCTCTACGGGTTTCGATGGCTCGCAAAGTAGCAAAGCGCAGGTGTTGTCGGTAGCCGTCTGTGTCGTCCCACCAGCCGTCGTTGGTCATTATAAACAGTGCATTTGCTCCATTTTTTACATATTCGCCTACATATTCTCCATAAATGGACTCGTAGCAGATGATGGGAGCAACGGCAATTTCCTTTTCTTTGTTCCAAAAAACGCTGCGATTTTCTTGCGTGCCGCAGCCTTCGATAGTACCTCCAAAACTGCGAAAAAATGGTTTTAAAAATGAAAGCAACTTGCCGAAAGGCAGAAGCTCCGCTCCCGGAACTAATTTAGATTTTTTATAAAAAGGCACGATTTGTGACGAATCGCTGACAAATTGAGCCGCACCGTTGAAGGCTTCCCAACGCAGCCTGCCATTTTTTGAAGTTCGAGTTGCAGAAGTTGAAATCTCATCATCAGTCAGTATTTTATAAGCATCTAACCCTGTCACAATGTGTAATTTATTGTTATTTTGTGCATAATTTTGTAGCGGTACTGTAATACCCAATTTTCCAAGCGTTCGCACGTTTATTTGGTCAAAACTGGTTTCTGGAAACAATAAATAGTCCGTTTTTTGAGAAACTTGTTGGGTTGATAATCTGAAAAATTTATCTAATTGTTCATTTTCTGTGACAGTAAATTTTTCGTAGTGTGGCTCAAAATTCGGTTGGACTACTACAACTTCGGCGGTCTTATCGCTTTGTGTAAGGTCAAATTTTTGGTATAAAAATACGGAAAATAACATCGGCAAAAATACTAAAAGAGATAAGGTAACAACACTATTTCTGTACTTACCAACAATTTTTAAAGGTTCAAAACGGACGTAAGTAACTGAAAATCTGTATATTAAAATATTTATCAACAATATCCACAGAGAGCCACCGGGTACTCCTGTGTATTCGTACCACTGGACGAGTTGGGTACAGCCAGCCAGTCCGTTGCCGAGTGTGAGCCAAGGCCAAGAGATTTCCCAACGGAGATGAATAAACTCAAAAGACAGCCAAAATGTGACAAGCGAAAACAAGCCAATCCAAGTATTTTTTAATTTATTTTTCGCTAAATGAAAAAGTAAAAAAGGAATAGTCATCAAAAAAGAGTTGGCAAATATAGCGATGATGCCGGGAACAAAAGCTGAATTTGCAACCCAATAAGTAGTTAGAATATTCCAGACCACGAAAGTATGGAAGGCAAATTTGAAGTTTTCCCAAATAGAAATTTTGCCGTCTTGCGATAGATTTTTTTCGACCCAAAGCAATGGAATAAAACCAACGAATAGGGTCAAAAAAAATGGATAAGGCATTAAAAAAGAAAGGCTCAACAAAAATCCAGAAAGCGTAGAAAGGGCTAAAAGTTTCGTGCTATTCGGCGATTTTGAAAATTTATGAAGCATCAAAATACGCCAAAACGCCCAAGACGCGGCGAACAAAACCAATGGCAAATACCCCCAAAGAGGTAATCTAACCATCTGAATCGAAGAGATCAGGACGATAATTGCCAAAAAAACGAGAACGAAAAATCGAATCGAAGGCTTCATTTTTAGATATTTTTTCAAAAGTAAAAAAATTTATCAAAATTTTAATATAATCTTGTCATCCAATTTTAAAACTCTGACGTAAAATCTTACACTCGTTATTTTTATTTTAATTTTTTGTTAAAAATTAGTCACAAAAATTAAAACAATACGTTATCTTATTGAGTGATTTTATTATTTAAAAATATTTGATTTCTAAAAAAATAAATATTTTTTAGAAAATACACACTAATATCTAATAAAAATACAGAAATCAACGTAGGAGAGCCTAAAAATATTTTTAGAACCTACTTTTTTTGTCTTTTGAAGTTTTTACAATTTTCCATTTCTTTGTGGCAATTAAATTAATGGTTATTGGCGAGGCATTTTTAGACAAAATTAGTTTTTATTCAAAATTAAATCCTAATGAACGCGTCTAAAATAAACTACTTATTTTCCTGCTAAATTACAAGCAATCAATGCGTTATTTTTTCGTTACAACGCTCTGCGTTGTACCTCAAAAATGCCTTGTTGTTGATTGAATTTATTTGAAAAAATTGAGTATTTTATTTTTTCTTCATTCTTAAATAATCCAAATGTTATGAAAAAATTAGTACTTCTCTCTTTCTTCGTAAGCAGTGTGTTCTTGAGCGCACTCCAATCCCAAACCAATGCGGATACTTTCACGCTCAACGGAAGGATATTGCTCCGCGATAAGCAAACACTTTATCAAGGACATTCCCTCATATCTGGGCTTCCCGGAATTGATACAACCATCGTAGGCAGTTTCTCTCTCACGCCCAACGATACTTTAGCAGGTAATAATTTGTCAATTACTGCGAAAAAAAGTAATAATTATAATTTTTCAAATGGATTAACTACTTTTGATTTGGTAATGATCAGAAAGCATATATTAGGCGTTGCACCTTTTACAGACGTTTATCAACTCATTGCAGCGGACGTTGATAGGTCTGGCAATATCAATTCTTTGGATTATCGTATGTTTTCAAGACTAATTCTTGGGATTACAGCTGGATTTCCGAATGGCGAAAGTTGGGTGTATGTGCCTGCCTATTTCCAGTTTCCTGACTCTACGCAGCCGACGGCAAGCCCGTGGATTGATAGAAAATTTAATTTACCCCTCACTCGTGACATAGATAGTTTAGATTATGTAGCTATAAAATTAGGTGACATCAATGGTTCGGCAAGCAATTCCGACTTTATGGCTACCGAAGAACACGGCGGCGCTCAGTTTGTCTATGAATCCGAGGAGCAATTCGTGTCGGCAGGCGAGATATTTACCTTTTCTTTGTATCCTACCGAAAACGAAATCCTCGAAGGCGTGCAAATAAATTTTGAAATCAATACGGATTTGGTGGAAATAGAAAATATAAATGCGCCGACACTCGAAAATTTTGATAAAGATTCTTGGAATCAGTCCAATCAAAACCTGTATGTGTCGTGGGTAGGGGAGAAAACGGCGGCGATAGAAAAAGAGAAAGCTGTCGTAAATGTGACAGGAAAAGCCAAGCAAAATTGCTTTTTGAGCAAAGCCTTAAAATTGTCACAAAAAGACCTCAAATCAGAAATTTATAACACGAAAAATGAAATCCGTCCTACTGTCTTGAATTGCGTATCTAAAAATTGGGGCAATGGAGATGTTAGTATTTCACCCAATCCTGTCGGCGACGCGCCCGCAGAGATTAGTGTCAATTTAGCGTCCGACGCATCGCTTTCTATTACACTTTTGGACGTATTGGGACGACAAGTGCGAAAGGTATATGATGGTGTCGGAAAAATTGGGGCTAACAAATTTTCTTTCAATTCCGACGGCTTGATGCGCGGAAATTATTTTATGAAAGTAAGTTCTGACGGAAAAATTCTCAAAACATTGAAAGTCACAAAGTTGTAAACAAATTTAAAATTATAATATCTCATGAAAAAAATTAAATTACTTTTATTGTTCGTCGTCGCAACCGCCGTCCAGTCACTTTTTGCGTTGGACGCGCCCAATTTTACGGTGACGAATTACGCAGGCGTGTCCAAAAACCTTTACACCGACTACCTCAATCAAAATAAAACGGTAGTCATCAAATTGTTCTTTACGCAGTGTCCGCCTTGTCAGCAGATTGCGCCACAAGTCCAAGCCTTGTACCAGCAGTGGGGTTCAGGCGGAGCTGGTGTAGAGTTTATTAGCCTCGCCATTTACTCGGGTTCAGCCAACAACAACGTAGCAGTACATAATTATGACCTGCTGTATAACCAGACTTTTTTGGGCTTTGGTCACGACGGCGGAAGTATCTCTGCGGCGCAGCCTTACACGTCGGGACAGTTTGGCGCCTTTGAAGGCACGCCGACTTTTATAGTTATTGCGCCCAATAAATTAGTGCAGTTTTATCCGCATGGTAACACGCAAGCCGAAACTATTGTCGCCGTAGATGCAGCTATCGTGGCGACAGGAAAAGTAAAACCTTCCTCATTTTACGTCAGTGGTAGAGTGAGCGCACTCAACGGAAATAACTGCAAAACAGCTATCACAAATTGGCAAATAAATTCAAATTCTTCAGGTACTGTCGGGCTGGATTCTTTGACTGGAAGACACAAATTCAAGCCCGATTCGACCTTGACAAGCGGCGTTTTGACGTTGGGAGTTTCTAAAAATGATAATGTGCGCGATGGTATTTCGACGATAGATATTATCCAAATCCAAAAGCATATATTAGGTATTAGTCTGTTAAGTTCGCCTTATAAATTGATTGCTGCTGATGTTAGCAAGTCTGGAGCTATTACAGGTTTTGATATTCTTGAGCTTCGCAAAATAATTCTATTTATCTCCGATACATTCCCAAATAATAAATCTTGGCGTTTTATTGATTCCCGTTATGCCTTTCCAGACCCAAATAATCCGTGGACTATGGCATTTCCTGAAACATTCCCACCGATTAATCTTCCGCTCACTAATAATATTGATACCATAGATTTTGTGGGTGTCAAAATCGGGGACGTGAATTTGAGTGGCTCTTATAATTGTTTGACGGGTGGAAACACAGAAGAACACAGCGCTACATTTGGCGTAGCCACAGAAGAACGAGCTTTGAAAGCGGGTGAAGAATTTACGGTTTCGCTTGCAGCTACCGAAAATGAAACTTTAGAAGGCTTGCAACTTAATTTTGAGATAAATACCGACTTGGCAGAAGTCAAGCAAATTAATTCCGAGTCTTTAAAAAATTTCAACCAAAACTCTTGGAATCAACGCCAAAATAATATTTATATTTCGTGGAGCGAAGTAAATCAATCGGCGATAGAAAAAGAAAAACCTTTGATAACTGTGACAGGGCGCACAAAACAAAATTGTCTTTTGAGCCAAGTGCTGTCGCTCTCGCAAAATCAGATGAAATCTGAATTATATAACGATAAAAATGAAACACGCAGCGTTGGTTTGTCCTACGCTTCCGAAAACTTGAAATCAGACGACTTTTTGATATCTCCGAACCCAGTTGGCGACTTGCCCGCAGAGCTTACAGTTCGCTTGGACTCGGACGCTTCGATTTCAGTCGTGGTTTTCGATATATTGGGACGACCAATAAATACGGTTTTTGACGGCATTGCAAAAGCTGGAATCAACAAATTCGAGCTTTCTACTGCGGAATGGAGAGGTGGAAATTATTTTGTAAAAATAACAACCAGCGGCAAAATATCAAAAACTCTAAAAGTCACAAAAATATAGATTTTATAAAAAAGTGTCGAGCGTTGGAGACAACGTTCGATGCTTTTTTTATCAAAATTTAGTCTAAAATTTTATCTGTCGCACGTCGCTGTGCTGGCTCAAATATCGCCGTATCAACCTCTGAATATCGGGGTGGTTTGGAAACTTTTTGATAGAATTTTTCAAATCTTCCAACGAGTTTTGTTCTTCTTTTTCTACAAACCCAAAACCACAATATTTGCCATTTTCTATCAGTACCGCAGCGAACTCCGACGGAGTCCTACCTCGCTGGAGTAGAATAAAATTTTCTTTTCCCAAAGCAGCATTTATTTTATCTAACGCTTTTATCGCTCGAAGATTATAGCTTTCAGGGGCTTCTTGTCCACAACACGCACCTGTACACTGTTTTATTTTGAACAAAAAGCAGGAAGCATTTTCTTCACCGCCCTCAAAATGACATAGTTTTTGACAAAGTTCCTGCACCTGCGACTGTTTTTTTAGCTGCGCCCGCGCGTCGTTGAGCGTAGGAAACTCTGCCGCTAACTGCATTTTTTTTCGGTGCTGCGCCGTATTTTTTACTGCAAAAAAACACAGAAAGCCCTCCAAATTGGTGTAAGAGAAAATCCCGTAAGGAAAAAATTGTTTTCGTTGCGCTTTATTGACTGATGGTTTGAGCCGCTTTATTTCGTAATCTTCGAGCAATAAAGCGACCAATTCGCTGCCAGTTATTTCGTAAGAAAAATCGTGAACTTTGCGTTGCAGCGTAGCGGCTTTTTCGGTTTGGTCAGCAAAATGCTCTGTCACACGGCGACGAATATCTATACTTTTTCCGACATAAATCACATCTCCGTCACTGTCGTACAGGTAATAAACTCCGCACTCCTCGGGCAATGATTGTAACTTTTCAAGGCTGATATTAGCGGGTAAGTTTGACTCTTTGATGCCTGTGTGTAACCATTTTTTTCTATCGTCTTCGGAGTTTTGGAGTGCCAATATTTTTTCAAAAAGCACCACCGTAGCCTGCACGTCCGCCATAGCACGGTGGCGGTCGGACACTTTTATGTTGAAGTGTTTGATTAGATTGCCTAAACTATACGACCGAATACCCGGAAGATACTGGCGGCTCAGCCGGACGGTGCAAAGGCATTTTCGAGTATAAGCGAAGCCAAGCCGAGCAAATTCTTCCCGCACAAACCCGTAGTCGAAGCGCACATTGTGGGCTACGAAAACGGTATTTTCCGTAATTTCCACGATTTTTTTGGCGACTTCATAGAATTTTGGGGCATTTGCCACCATTTCGTTGTTTATTCCCGTCAGGTTCGTGATATTGTATGGAATATTTCGCTCTGGATTCAATAATGTTTCGTAAGAGTCCACTATTTTTTCTCCATCGTGAATTACGATAGCTATTTCGGTAATTTTTTCGGAGTTGGCTTTTCCTCCTGTTGTTTCGATGTCAATAATTGCGTAAAGCGTCCGTTTGGTATTCAAGATAATTATTTTTTGCAAAAATAAGAAAAAAATAAAATCTTGTGTTACCCAATTTTCAGCTAT
>JAYWGG010000198.1:0-1943 GCA_043778415.1 Saprospiraceae bacterium | reverse complement strand
GTATGAGTATTTTTTTTAACATAAAAATAACAAAAATTAATTATAAAAATAGGAACTAATACCAAATGGTAGCGGTCGCCTTGAGCGGTCGTAAATCCAGAAAAAGAGATAATATTGACAACAATTAAGGTGGAAATCAATAGTAAAATTCTTGAAGTTGTTTGCATTTTTTTTCTTTCCGTAAGCAACAAATATCCAAAAAAAATGAAAAAACCAACTGAATACACCACGTTTTGTGCGGCGGTGAGTATCCAAAAAAGTGACTTTATTTTTTCAAAATATGCAGTCTGCCGATAGTTCTCTAATTTGGGAATAAAC
Organism: Saprospiraceae bacterium; assembly: GCA_043778415.1. Taxonomy (GTDB): domain Bacteria; phylum Bacteroidota; class Bacteroidia; order Chitinophagales; family Saprospiraceae; genus JAYUHK01. The sequence continues at coordinate 1,625 of JAYWGG010000198.1, read as the reverse complement.
CCATGTGGCGAACAGGAATTTGCTCCGATACAGATTGCGTAAGCGGCGAGGACTTGGGCAGGCTTGTGTCGGCAAAATTCATAAAATTCTGTCGAGGCGATTTGTTTTGTTTGATGCCAATTTTGAGTTCCGTCGGGATTAGTTGGTATTTTTTCTCCTCGAGCAAGATATTCTTTTTTCCAATCGGTAGCCAACATTTGGGGATTTATGTCGCCGATATGGTCGGGAATTACCGCCACCATTGCGTTGAAATAGTGAAAAATACCTTCGTAAGGACTGTACGAAATAACGATATCCCCAAATTGTTTTTTCATTTGCGAGAGCTGACAGCCGATTGGAACGAGTGTAACTGTGGCTAAAAAAAAGGCAAAAATTATTTTTTTATTTTTTAATAACGCCAAAAGTGACAGGATAATAAACACAATCGCCAAATAGAAAGTAGTAGTTCGCACCATCGAAGCTGCCACAAATAAGATTACCGAAAAGGCGAGTTGCGTGTGCGGTTTGTGGCTGGATTTTACCAAAAAACGACAAAAACAATACACGCTCAAAGTCAGCAAAAATGTAAACAGTGGCTCGGAAAGCAACTGATAGACGAGCAAGATATTTCCGACGCTGCAAGCGAAGCACACGCCGCCCCAAAATGCGATTTTGCGCCTATCGGTCAGCAGCAAGATGGACAAATAAACCAACAAAACACTGGCTAACCAAGCGGCAAAATTGAGAAAAATCGCCCACTCAAAAATCCATTCTTCTTTCCCAAAAAGCATCGGAACGCCCGAAATAGCAGGAAAAATAAACGGACGCAACGCATCTGGCTGAAAATTATGCTCGTAAAACAGGTTCGTTGCCTCCAAGTAAGAAGTGGTATCGTTGGCTAAAAAAGGCTTGCGACCACAGTTCTCAAACGTCTGCAAAGAGTAAGAAACAGCTACAAAAATCACTATCGCCGACACACACAATCGGGCGACGGAGTAGCTTTTTTCAGTCATCTTTTTTCTTCTTTTCTTGCTCCGCGAGCGGCACATATTTCACGTCGCCCTCCATGTAGAGCTTGACGGTGGCAGGTCTGCCGTTGGTGACGACCGTGACAGTTGGGCGTTGGGTTCCAATCTTGTTGTGGCTGTTGAAATGAACGCCGATGCTGCTTGTTTTGCCGGGCGCAATAGGCAAAAACGAGTAAGTAGGCGTAGTGCAGCCACAGGTTACTTGCGCATCTTTGATAATCAAATCTGTGTTGCCGACATTTTTGAACTTAAATTCGTGTTCGACGATGTCATTTTCGGTAATTTTTCCAAAATCAAAACTCGTTTCCTCAAACTTCATGCGTGCAAAGCGAGTTTGAGCAAAAGAAGGCGTGACGAAAAATGTCACAAAAAGAGTAAAAAATAACAAAAAATATCTCATTGTCTTTTTTTTTTTATTTAGGTGGCTTCAAAGATTTATTTATAATTCACGTTACGCGAAGAAACTTTTTTACCAAAATTTCAGGCAGCATTTTATTAGCTATTCCTGTCTTTTGAGACGTGCCTTGTAGAAATTCAAGTTTTTGCAAAAATATCGTCTGGCGAAGCGAAAACTGTTTGAAGTCTGGCGGAGCCGACGAGTATTTTTCGCGCGCCGAC
>JAYWGG010000197.1:0-19943 GCA_043778415.1 Saprospiraceae bacterium | reverse complement strand
GCAAGATTTCCAACGGCGTTGGAGTAGAGCGTATTTTTCCGATGGCTTCTCCCAACATCGAAGATATTCAAGTGATGAAACGCGGTAAAGTTCGTCGTGCGCGCTTGTACTACCTCCGTGGTTTGGTGGGCAAAAAAGCTCGTATCAAGGAGCAAAAAAGATAATCATTGTAGAAAAAGGAGTTCTTTTTTTACGAAAAAGCCTTCTCACATTGTCCTTGCGGCAGTGGGAAGGCTTTTTTACGTTCTTGGCTTACACCGTCCCAACTATTATTTGAACCGCCACAAAATTATCAAAAAAATCGCTTGGTTTATCGGATAATTCTGCGACTTTTGTAGCGAGGCGATGAAGTCAGGCGGTAATAGCAACACGCTTTGTCGCTTTTGAAGTAAAAAAACTGTCGGCGCGCCAGCTTGATTTTAAGGAATAAAAAAAAATAAAATATATGACCATCGCTATCGGCTGTGACCACGCGGGATTTGAGTACAAAAACGCCATTTTGGCAGCTTTGAAAGCCAAAAATATCACCGTCCTCAACATGGGAACGGACTCCCTCGCCGCTGTGGATTATCCAGATTTTGCGCACCCCGTCGCCGAAGCGGTACAAAACGGAGATGCCACATTCGGTATTTTGCTCTGCGGAAGCGGCAACGGAGTAGCCATTACCGCCAACAAACACCAACACATCAGAGCCGCTATCTGCTGGCTCGACGAACTCGCGGCACTCGCTCGACAGCACAACGACGCAAATATTTTGGTCATTCCCGCACGGTTCGTGAGCTTGGATTCGGCGATGCTTATGGTAGAAACCTTTCTCAATACTTCTTTTGAGGGCGGACGACACGGACTGCGCGTAGCAAAAATTGCGTTGGATTAGTATTTTTTGAAATTATTTTTTACGCTGTCACAAAAAATCGAAATTAACCTAATTTTTGGTATGCACTTCGTCATAGTTCAGCTTGATATAACGCATTCAGCGACTAAAACCATAGTAATACAATGAAAAGAATAGACTTTTTAGTGCTTTGTTTGTTACTCACCGTCACTGCTTGTAAAACAAGGCAACCTTTTTGCGAAAAACAATGCTGTGAGGTGCTGGAAATTGTGAAAGAAGGGTGGACAGAAACGAAATATGACGACTACACCAAAGTCTATAGAAAATGCTCAAAAAGATTCACTAACTTTTTCGATAAGTCGTTGTTGCAATGCAGCAAGAACTCAAAAATTCGGGAAAAGGACGTTGTGTTTTTGCTTGGCAAGCCAGATACCGTACTGCTGTATGCGGAGCCGCTTTTCACATTCATTGATAATTTCCGCAATTTGGACATAAAAAGTAAGTTTACCCTATGCTATCGCTGCGAAAGTGAAAGGCAGAGTATCAACGAAAACGGCTCTTCAACGAATACAATAAGAACCTACTATCTTTTAATTGATGCTAAATCAAAGGAGTTTAATGCAATATTCCCGATTGGGATAAAATAAATTTAATTATCGCTTAAAAAAAGGCATGAGAAGCCAGCAAATTCATCAAAATGGAATAAAAAAGGTTTTCCAAAAAAAAAGTCCGTCGCTCGAAATGTGTTTTCGAGCGACGGTTTTTTTTTGTGGGGATTTTTTTATCTTTGCACATACGGTAATTCAAACTTTTTTTGAAAATAAAAACACTCCGCAATTAAAAAAAATCGCCGTTGCCAAATATTTTTTAACTTTGCAAATCGCTCGCTCCTAAATAAAATTTCTCAAAAACAATTCGTTCAACCATTTTCATCAATCAACCTTACGCAAATGCAAGATTTTAGCCTCCTTACCGAATTTGATATTCATCTTTTTCGCGCCGGCAAACACTTCAAACTCTACGAAAAACTCGGTAGCCATCTCGTAGAAATAGACGGCGTGGCAGGAACTTACTTTGCCGTCTGGGCTCCCAACGCGCTTTCGGTGTCCGCCACAGGTAGTTTCAATGGTTGGAATGTCAATGCGCACCCGCTCCAAGCACGCTGGGACGGCTCGGGCATCTGGGAGGGTTTCGTGCCGCACGCCGCCAAAGGCGACCTCTACAAATACGCAATCAAAGCACCCAACGGACGAATGATGCACAAAGGCGACCCCTTCGCACGCCGTTGGGAAACGCCTCCAAGCACAGCTTGTATGATTTGGGATACCAAACACTACGAATGGAAAGATGAAAAATGGCTCGCCCAACGGAAAGAAAAAGCCAACCAGCCGCAGCCAATGTCTGTCTATGAAGTCCACATCGGCTCGTGGCGGAAGGGCGAAGGCGGACGTTTTTTGAGCTATGTGGAGCTTGCCGAGCAGTTAGTGGCTTACGTCAAAGAATTGGGATTCACTCATGTCGAGTTTATGCCTGTCATGGAACACCCATTTTATGGCTCTTGGGGCTATCAGGTGACAGGATATTTTGCGCCCTCCAACCGACAAGGCACGCCCGAAGAATTTATGTTTTTGATAGACAAACTCCACGAAGCAGGCATCGGAGTCCTTTTGGATTGGGTGCCGTCGCACTTCCCAGAGGACGCACACGGCTTGGCAATGTTTGACGGCACTCGACTTTTTGAACATTCCGACCCCCGCAAAGGCTGGCACCCCGACTGGAAAAGCCTAATTTTTAATCTCGGCAGATACGAAGTTTGCTCTTTTTTGATAAGCAACGCCCTTTTTTGGATTGACCAATTCCATGCCGACGGACTTCGGGTAGATGCGGTTGCCTCGATGCTTTATCTTGACTATTCGCGCAAAGAAGGCGAGTGGATTCCGAATGAATACGGCGGCAACGAAAATTTGGAGTCTATTGAGTTTTTGAGAGAATTTAACGAAACCGTCTATCGCGAATTTCCCGATGTAGTGACTATTGCAGAAGAATCTACGGCTTTCGCAGGCGTTTCGCGTCCCGTATATGACGGCGGATTGGGTTTTGGGCAAAAATGGATGATGGGTTGGATGCACGATACGCTCAACTATTTCAAAAGACCAACTATTTATCGCCGTTGGCACCAAAGCGAACTGACGTTCAGCTTGATTTATGCGTTCTCCGAAAATTTTATGCTGCCGCTTTCGCACGACGAAGTGGTACACGGGAAAGGCTCGCTTTTGCAGCGAATGCCTGGCGACGAATGGCAAAAATTCGCCAATCTCCGACTTTTATTTACTTATATGTTCACGCACCCCGGCACCAAACTGCTCTTTATGGGCGGCGAATTTGCGCAAAGCCACGAATGGAACCACGACCTGGGACTCAACTGGTGGCTCAGTGAATTTCAGCACCACAAAGGAATGCAAGCCGCCGTCCGCGACCTCAACTCCGTGTATAAAAACACGCCCGCACTCTACGAAAAAGGATTTTCGCCCGAAGGTTTTGAGTGGATAGACATGAGCGATACGCAAAACTGCGTCATGAGTTACCTCCGAAAAGGCAACGAACACACGCCGCCGGTCATGGTCGTCCTCAACCTGACTCCCAATGTCCATGTAGAGTACCGAATCGGCTCGCACGACGCTGGCGTTTGGACAGAAATTTTCAACTCCGACGACACTCGATACACCGGAAGTGGGCAACTCAATCCCACGCCAATCGCCACCCAAGCAAGCGTTTGGCAAGGAAAAAACCACTCTGTGACACTTCGGCTGCCGCCTTTGGCTGCTACTATTTTGATTTTTGAGAAAGAAAAAATAAAACTGACAGAAAAGAAAAAAACTGAAAAAATAAGCGTCGCAAAAAGTAAAAAGTAGAGCCGAGTAGCTGGTTAGGAACGCGTCCAAAATAAAGTACTCCAATTTTTTCTTCATTCCGCAAAAAATATTTTTCGCAACAGCCTAAATAAATTTGCTATTTCAACTAAATGTAGATAACTTTGCGCTTACGACCTTGTTATAAAACAAAATCAATCAGAACAAACCAATTTCAAATGAAAAAAAATATACTTCTGTCTGTAATTTTCTGCACTTCTACTTTGCTCGCGCAAGCTCAAAGTGTAGTTTCTTTCGATAGCAATCCGCTCAATGCTTCAGGTCTTCCGACCGCAGTTTCTATTGACGGAGTCAATAACATCAAGAATCTAACCAACGACACGCTCAAGCTCGTCTGGAAAGCAGTCATCATCGCTACCCAACCGGGTTGGGTGTTTTCTATTTGCGACGTTAATTCTTGTTGGGCGCCGACGGTCGTGACCAAATTCGTGACTCTACTGCCCAACCAAAGCGGAAGAATGAACCTCGACCTCCAACCAAACGGCAAAAAAGGCGTTGGACAAGGCGAAATCAGGCTTTCGCTCCAAAGCAGTCCAGCCGTTGTGATAGCCACAGGCGTTTATAATTTTAGTGCCGAAACCAACAGCACGAGCGACATAGACGCATCGCGCATATCGGTTTATCCGAATCCAGCTACCGAATATTTCAAGCTCAACGACCCCTCCAATAACATTTCAAAAATCAGTTTTATGAATGTTTTGGGACGCGAGGTGCTTAATTTTTACGCTACCGAAGACGATACCTATAATATTTCTGACCTGCCTTCTGGTATTTATTTGGTGCGCCTTTCTGACCGCAACAACCGAGTCGTCAAGACGATGCGCATCAGCAAGAAGCAACCGTAGAATATTTTTGCTTACTCAAGATAAAAAAACAGCCGTTTGACTTACAAAAGCAGACGGCTGTTTTTTTTATGCCAAAATATTTCCTAACTTAGCAACCAAATAGGAAAGTAGCCTAAAAAATGACCGAACTCGACCAAATACATATCCACTTCGACCCGTCACAAATGACGATGCTCAACATTTGTTTGGCTTTCTTGATGTTCGGAGTCGCTCTCGAAATCCGTACCGACGAGTTTCGGGAGGTCTTTCGGCAGCCGCGCGCGCCCATCGTTGGTCTGCTCACGCAGATGTTTTTATTTCCGTTGCTTACGTTGGCTTTGGTCTATCTTTTCCGCCCTGCGCCGAGTATTTCGCTCGGCATGGTGCTGGTAGCAGCCTGCCCAAGTGGCAATATCTCGAACTTTGCGACCTACCTCGCCAAAGGCAATCTTGCCCTCTCCGTCACGCTTACCTCGCTGATGACGCTGCTGGCGGTCGTCACTACCCCGTTGAGTTTCGCCATTTGCTCCCAGTTCGTACCAGATGCTGCCGACCTGCGAAAAAGTATTTCTATCGAGCCACTTGCGATGGTCAAAATCATCGTATTGCTCATTTTGCTGCCGCTTTTGGCGGGTATTTTTTTTCAAAAAATACTTCCAGCCGTAGTGCTGCGGATAAAAAGAGCTGTCGGTATTTTGTCGCTGCTTATTTTCGGCGGCTTCATCGTCGGCGCGCTGATTTCCAACGCCGAAAATCTGTCACAACATCTTGGAAAAGTTTTTTTTATCGTTTTGATACACAATGCAGCCGCATTGGCGTTAGGATATTTGGTGGCAAAAAGTTTTCGCATCAACACCCGCGATGCGCGTACTTTGGCAATCGAGTCAGGTATCCATAACACTGGTCTGGGATTGGTGCTGATTTTCAACTTTTTCGGCGGCTTGGGCGGCATGGCAATGATAGCTGCATGGTGGGGAATCTGGGACATGATAGCCGTGTCGAGCCTCTCGCTTTGGTGGGGACGAAGCAAATAATTTTTTTTAAATATTTTCGCAACACAATTTATAACGATATAATATTGCAACTAATTGATTATCAATTAGTTGCACGACTAAAAACTAAAAACTATTTATGCCAATAGCAGCACCCTTCAATTTACAAGGCTGGATTGACGACCATCGCCACCTTTTGAAGCCGCCAGTCGGTAACTTCTGCGTCTGGGAAAATACCGAATTTATCGTGATGATAGTCGGCGGACCCAACGCTCGCAAGGATTATCACTTCAACGAGGGTGAAGAATTTTATTACCAAATAGAAGGCGACATCGTGCTAAAAATCATTGACGACGGAAAACCGCGCGACCTTCACATTCGAGCAGGCGATATTTTTTTGCTTCCACCCCGCACGCCGCACTCTCCGCAACGCGGCGAAAATACCGTCGGAATGGTCGTAGAACGCAAGCGAGCCAAGCAGGAATTGGACGGCTTTCTGTGGTATTGCGAGAATTGTGGCGAAAAACTTTACGAAGAATACGAATTTGTGACCGATATTGTCAAGCAACTACCGCCTATTTTTGAACGTTTCTACGACAACAGCGACCACTGCACTTGTAAAAAATGTCATACAAAAATGGAACGCCCATTGAAAAAATAAAAAAATTGGGCGGTTTTTATTTGAAAAAATTTATGGATATTTATCAACAAAAAGGACGCTGGAAATTGTGGTTGGCGATAGCAGGCTTGCTCATCGCGGCAGCTTCTATGTTTTATACCAATCGTTTGGTGAAACAGTTGGCGGACGAAGAGCGCAAAAAAGTGTCCCTTTGGTTGCTTGCCCAAGAGCAGTTTGCGCAGGCGGCGGACGGGACGGACTTCACGCTCGTCAGCGAAATGCTGGCTTCTAATACCACTATTCCGCTTATTTTGGTGAACGACCGCAACCGGATTGAGGGCGTAAAAAATATGGGCGAACCCAGCGACACCGTCGCCAATCCGCTCGAAGCAGAAAAGATTTTTTTACAAAAAAATGAATCTAAATTGTATGCGGAGCTTGAAAAACTCAAAGCGGAAGGGCAGCAACCGCTCGTGTCAGGCAGTCAAAAAGTGTACTACAAATACTCGACTTTGCTCACCCAGTTGCAGTATTATCCTTTTGTGCAGCTTGGATTGATTGCGATTTTTATCCTGATTGGTTATGTGGGGTTCAGTGCGGCGCGGCGTGGCGAGCAAAATCGGGTTTGGGTCGGAATGGCAAAAGAAACGGCGCACCAGATGGGAACGCCGATTTCGGCGATTATCGCGTGGATAGAACACCTGCGCGCGCAGCACGAAGGCGACAACGCGACGCACGAGGTGTTGGACGAATTGAGCAACGACGTGGATAAATTGAGTTTGGTAGCGGAGCGTTTCTCAAAAATCGGTGCCGCGCCCGACTTACAGACCGTCAATATTTTTGATGAATTAGAAAAATGTCGTGCTTATATGTCGCGGCGCGCGTCCAAAAAAATTATCTTTAATTTTCCCAATATGCGCTACGAGTCGCCCGTTTTGGTGCAGCTCAATCCGCCGCTTTTCGAGTGGGTCGTCGAGAATTTGCTGCGCAACTCGTTGGACGCGATGGACGGCAACGGCAGTATTTCTGCCAAAGTGTATGAGGAATCCACGTTTGTGGGCATAGAAATCAGCGATACGGGAAAAGGAATCGCAGCGTCTAAACTAAAAACCGTTTTTCAGCCCGGCTACACGACGAAGGCGCGCGGCTGGGGATTAGGGCTTTCGCTCGCTCGGCGCATCATCGAGGAGTACCATTCAGGTAAAATTTTTGTAAAAAAATCCGCTGTCGGAGAAGGTACCACTTTTTGTATCAAGCTCAAAAAAGGGCTGGCAGAAAAAGCATAAAACTATCAATTATTTTAAACTTTTAATGATGAAAAAATTATTTTTGCTCTTGATTATTGGCGTTTGTAGTGCGTCCGCTATCGCCCAAATAGACCTAACTACCGTCATGCTGCCCGCAGAGTTTATGCCCGAAGCAGCTCGTATGAATCCCGCCGCACTGCCCACGCAAGGAATAGCTATTTTGTTGCCAAAAACATACTTTGACATTCAAAGTACGACGAACTACAACGATTTATTTACTAAAAATTCGGCTGGAAAAACGACGCTCGACCTTTCCAACGCCATCGCAAAACTACAAATAACCAATAACCAACTCAGCGCCACTACCACTTTTCAGACATTGGGAGTCACCTTCGGCATCGGTAGCGGTTGGAGCTTGAGCCTCGACCACGCCGTGCGCTCCAATACCGAAATACTGTACTCCAAAGCCGCCGCAGATATTTTTTGGAACGGAAACGCTGCCTACATAGGGCAGACCGCAGACATCGGCGTAAATCTGCAAAGCAGTACCTTCAGCCAGTTCAGCATAGCCGCCGCCTACCAATTAGGATACCTAAAAATCGGCGGACGAGCCAAATACCTCAACGGAATCAGCAACGTCAGCACGTCGCGCAGCACCGCATCGCTCAACACCAGCAGCGATATTTACCAACTAACGCTCAACACGGATTACCAACTCAATACGTCTAATTATTTGAACAATAACGATTTGGATAATTTTGACTTCAAACTCACGTCGCCGTACAGCCTAAAAAATCTTTTTACGCCCAATCGTGGCTTGGCTTTCGACTTGGGAATTGACTTTGACCTGACCGAAAAATTAAAACTTTCAGCCAGCGTGACAGACTTCGCAGGCAACATCAAATGGACGCAAAACGCCCAAAATTTGAGCAGTAAAGGAACTTACACTTATTCAGGATTGGACTTGGCACAGGTACTGCGCAGGGATTCGGTCAATTTTAGCAGCACTTTGGACACGCTTTCAAAAATATTTGACTTCCAAAAAACCAATAACTCCTACACCTCCACGCTGCCGACCAACTATTTGGCGAGCCTACAATACAAACTTTCTGACCGCTTGACTGTCGGCGCGGTGGCGCAAGTACGCACCCATCAAGGACTGACTCAAAAAGCCATTGCAGCATCGGCGGGCTACAAAATATTCTCTTTCCTACATCTCGGAGCGACCTATTCCCTCCGCGACGGCGGCTTGCAGGGCTTGGGATTGAGTGCTGTCGCAAAAATATGGAAATTTAGATTTTTTGCACTTACCGATAATATCTTAACTTTCACCCAGCCCTACGGCAGTTCGTTTGCAAATGGACGAGTGGGAATAAATTTTGTGATACAATAATTGGGAATGAACAGACTATCTGTATGCAAAAAGATGACTGTTTGGGCAACGCTACTGCTCATCATGGCTGCGCCGTCGGCAGCCCAAAAAGGGCTTTCTGTCGAATTCATGTCGCACTACGGACAGTTGGTAAAACATAAGCAAATACTCACTTTTGACGTAAAAAAACCCGCCGCAGCAGCCGAAATATCGCTACAATTTCAAATGTATGGTCGGCGCAACTGGCACTACTGGCAAAATTATCCGCTCTTTGGCGTGTCGATTTTGTACTACAATCTGGGCAACGACAAGACGCTCGGCAACGCCGTCGGAATTTTTCCGAGTTTGAGTTTCAATGCCATTCATACGAGCCGATTTGACCTAAAATTTCAGGTTGGCTTGGGCGTAGCGTATATTAATAAGTATTTCAACCCTGTCACAAACCCAACGAATAATGGAATTGGCTCTGCGTTCAACAATGTAACTTCCCTGCGTTTAGGCGGAAAATGGCATTTCGATACTCGGTGGGCGATGCTGCTCGGCGGCAGTTTGACCCATTTTTCCAACGGAGCGTCCCAACTTCCCAATTTTGGATTGAATATTCCAGCTCTTTACGCAGGCGTACAATATACGCGCCAGCCGTTGCAAAAGGCTGATTATCAGGCAGCTACCGAGTCCTCAAAGCCCAAACACCGATTGGGATTGCTGCTCCATGCGGACGTAGGATTTGTGGAAGACAAACTTCCCGGCGGACCAAAATACCCCGTTTATTTCGGCTCGATTGCAGCGGTCTATCACCACAGCAAAGTCAATCGCCTTCTTGTAGGCTTCGAATACGAGCAGAATGAAGCAATTTATGCCTTCCAACAGCACATCAATCCGCCCGGCAGCGAGGCGATTAGCCGCCGAAAATCTATTCAAAAGATGGTTTTTGTAGCCGAAGAATGGCTTTTCGGCAACTGGGGCGCACTCCTTCAAGCGGGAACTTATTTTGGTGAAAATAGAAAAAATGCAACCTTTTTTATCTACAACAAAATCGGAGTTCGTTACTATTTGCCCGAAATAAGCACGCCCGCCACACGTTTTTTTGCAGGAATTTATCTAAAAACGCATCAAGTAATTGCCGAAGATATTTCTATTGGCTGCGGCGCAACTTTTTAATATTTTTGTCACATTATTTTGAAAAATAAAATAAAAAAATATTTTTATTACTTCCAAAATTATTCTTTTTGGTGCTTTGCTTTCTTGTTTTTGACAGCAGTTGGAGCAGATTTTGTTGCCAACGAGCAGCCACTTTTTTGTAAAATAAACGAACACACTTATTTTCCTATCTTCCGCGAATACAGCAATTCGTTAGGAATCACGAAACGAAGCGGCGAACTCTACGCCCGCACTTGGTCTGAACAAAAGTACGAATCGGTCATTTTTCCGCCCATTCCGTATTCCGTCACTACGATGGATAGAGCCAACGAATTAGTTTCTCCCTTTGATAATCAACAAGTTGCGTCACTTCGCTATCGGCATTGGCTCGGCACAGACCATCTGGGGCGCGACGTGGCAGCCGGGATTATTTTTGGGGCAAGAGTCGCCGTCCAAGTCGGATTGCTCGGCATGGGATTAGCAACCTTGTTGGGAATCATACTCGGTTCGTTGGCGGGTTTTTGTGGCGATGACTCCCTAAAAATATCTCGCGCAACTTTTTTTTTACAACTGTTGGGATTTCCTGCAGCTTTCTTTTATGCTTTCCAGCTCCGCAGCTACGAAATTATTGAGTCCGCAAGCACTGTCACAGAAATAATAAAAAGTATTTTTATTTTTCTTCTAATTTTATTTATATTTCAATTATTTTCTTTTTTTCTAAAAAAAATAAGTCGCCGTGCGGCAGAAAAAATAGATTTTCCCGCCGACCTTTTTGTGATGAGAACCATCGAAATCCTCAACGCAGTGCCGCGTTTGATGTTGATTTTGGCGATGTCCGCCGTAGTCGGCAAACCTTCGATTTGGTATATTGTGCTTTTTATCGGGTTGGTGTCGTGGACGGGAATTGCAAAATTTTTGCGCTCCGAACTGCTTCGACTGCGCAGTTTGCCCTACATCGAGGCGGCGCGAGCTTTGGGCATTTCAGAATGGCAAATCCTTCGGAAACACGCGCTGCCCAATGCCTTGGGGTCGGTACGGATTGCGCTGCCTTTTGGGGTGGCTGCCGCTATTTTGACGGAGACTTCGCTGTCATTTTTGGGCATCGGATTACCTGCCGAAGCCGTTACTTGGGGTTCTATGTTGAGCCTTTCACGCGAGCATACGGGCGGTTGGTGGTTGGCATTGCTGCCCGGAATGGCAATTTTCTTGACGGTTCTGCTCCTCAATCAAGCCAGTGAGAAGTCCGGTTCTTTAGCCTAAAATCGCCTTCGCATAGTTCGCCCAACTCATCAATTTTGTGGATTCTGTGACATTTTCTCTTTGTATCGGCTTTTCCAATGCTTTTATCATCACTTTCGCCATGTCTTCCACGTCGTCGGGCTGCGCCAAATAACCATTAAAACCGTCTTGGATAGTTTCCGGAAAATGCCCCACACGAGTCGCCACCAACGGCAATTTGAAATTATACGTCAGCGATTCGACTCCCGACGGCGTAGCGTAAAGGTAGAAAAGCAGTGCCACATCACTGATTTGAAAATATTTATGGACTTCTTCGTTGGCTACAAACTCGTTCTTAATCAACACTTTGTCACTCAATCCGAGTTCGTCTATCAGCGCGAGTGGATTGTAGTCGCGCTCATCGTCCGATTTTTTTACCAACAAAGATTTGGCGGCACCGAAGAGCAAGTTTTTTATTTTCGTAGAAAATTTACTGTTGTCCAACGTCTGCCAAAATGATTCGCCACAGACGACGAGCGACACATCGCTGCGCTGGTCGGCGACTAATTTGAAGGCTTTTATGGCATTGTGCAAGCCTTTGTATTTGCGAATAAATCCAAAAAATAGAAAAACGTGTTGCTTCAAGCCGTGTTCTTTCTTGAAAGCAGCCACATCGAAGTCCGCTCGCGCTTGAAACAGCTCATAAATTGGGTGAAATAATTTTATAACTACTTGACTGTCTGTGTCTTGTGACCGTTCGCCCGTTTCATTGACGAGTAATTTTTTTTGAGGAAAAATCATTTTTAGTTCCTCTACGGTCTTGTAAGCGTGCGCAATGTAAGTGTTCGCTCGCCCAATTCCGTACTTCGTAAAATGCTTGTCGAGCGTAGAACTTTCTTTTTGGACTACAAAATGTAAGTCAAAAATAACTTCTATCTGCTTGCCTTTCAGCAACTTACGAGCCATGAACCCCAAAGGCAACCCTTGAATAGCGATTGACCACTGAAAAATAACGATGTCGGGTTTCAGAGATTTGATGTAACGGACGGTTTCGGACCAAGAAAGCGGATTGTTGTAGTTTGTGACATACTTCACACCGATATTTGTGCCTGCCAACAAGTCATTTTTACTCGTTTTGTCCACAAATTCGCGCGGGATAATGGCTGGATATTGCTGCGTCCAAGACACGATATGGACTTCTGCGCCTTGCTGCTCCAAAGCTTTCGCCAGCGAAGTATTGTAATTTTGGATACCTCCTTTGAATTTTGGACCGGGTCCAAAGCAGACGATTCGCTTCATATATTTCTTTTCAAAAAATTTTACACCTTTCCCAACGCCGCCGCATAAACCCTTTTCATACCTTCTTCGAGCGTGATTTTTGCTTCCCAGCCGAGTTTTTCTTTCACAAAATCCATGTTGCAATAGCGAGAATAAACGCCAACAGGTTTATCCAAAAGTGGTTTGATGACGGGTTCGTAGCCCGCTATTTTGCACAGCGTCTGGATAATATCTATAAAACTGGTCAGTCTTCCCATACCGATATTGATAGCCGTGCCGTCGCCGATGTGGTTCATCGCCAACAAAATACAATCTATCACATCGTCAATGTGGACAAAATCACGCCCCTGCTTTCCGCTTCCCCACACTTCGACGGGATTCTCGCGGCGCGCGATTCGAGCCGCAATAGCTGGCACTGGATAGGTCAAATCTTGGTCTTCGCCGTAGCCACTGAACGGACGAATGCAGGTGACGTGCAAACCGTAATTTTTGGCAGCAATGTGCGACAAAAACTCGCCCGTCAGCTTCGTCCAGCCGTACGTCATGTCGGGCTGCCCCATTTTTTTGAAATCAATATCGCTTTCTTTGAGGGCGATAGCGTCGCTTTCGGTCTGCAAATCAACGGGATAGGCGGCACTCGAACTCGGATACATGATGCGCTCGGGCTTGTGGCGCGTACACCAAAAGAAAAACTCGGCATCAATCGCCAAGTCAAGCGCGACTTGCATCGGGTCGCCGTCAATCATCGCACGACCGCCGACGATGGCTGCGAAATGAAAAACATCAGAAAACCGCTCGAACTCCAAACCATAATTTTTTTGCAAAAAATCGGGTTCATCAGTCATTTTGCGAAGCGTGTGTCGAAAATCGCTTTTGATGAAAAACAATCGCTCGTCGTTGCCAAAAATCTCCATATCGTCGATTTGGCGGACTTTCGGCACGTCTAACCAAGTCGAAGGGTGCGTGCCGACCATCAAATTGTCAATAAAAAGTATTTTATCTTGCGTGGTGCGGTACAAACGCTTGACCATATTGCGACCTACGAACCCGCAGCCGCCCGAAACGAGGTGGATTTTCATATTTTTATAATTTTTTTTAGACAACATTTTTGGCTACAAATCTCGCCGCATCAACCAGTCAGTTTGCTCGTCGTCGCCCATCTTAAAAATGTGGGTATCGAAGGTAATGAACCCATTTTTTTTGTAAAAATGAACTGCTTTGTGGTTGTGCTGCCAAACGCCGAGCCAAATATATTTCTTGTTATTTTGTTTTGCTATTGCAATGGCGTGGTTGAGCAGTTTTTGTCCAATATTTTTTCGGTGATGCGCTTCCAAGACGTAGATTCGCTCTATTTCCATTGCAGTTTCGTCTTGAAGTTCGGTTTGCGAAGCTCCAAAATTAATTTTTAGATAGCCGAGTGCGATATTTTTTTGTTCCAAAAAATAAATTTCAGAATAAATATCCGACAATTCGAGTTCCAATTTGCGCTGGTCGAAAGCTCGAAGCAAATATTCCTCTAAATTTTCAACAGAGTTGTGCGGCGCAAAAGTTTCCGTAAATGTCTGACTTCCAAGCGTTTGGAGCAAAAATACATCTGCCGCATTTGCTCTGCGAATACAAAAATCAAGCGAACCTACAGTTTTTTCTTCCACTACAGCAACATTCTAATTGGGTCTTCCAAAATACCTTTTAGCGTCTGCAAAAACTGCGCTCCCGTCACGCCGTCCACCACACGGTGGTCGCAAGAAAGCGTGACTTTCATTACATTTCCCACTACTATTTCGTTGTTTTTGACGACTGGTTTTTGCGCAATAGAGCCGACGGCGAGAATACAAGCGTCGGGCGGATTGATGATTGCCGTAAATTCGTCAATATCGAACATTCCCAAATTGGAAATGGTAAAAGTATTTCCCTGCATTTCGGACGGCTGCAAGCGGCGTTCTTTGGCTTTTTGCGCCAGCGCACGCACTTCGCTACCGATTTCGGAAAGCTGTTTTCTATCCGTGTGATGCACGACTGGCACCAACAAACCGTCCTCCACTGACACGGCGACGGCGATATTGATGTCGTGATTCTGACGAATGCGGTCGCCGAGCCACGAAGAATTGATAGCTGGGTGGCGACGCAAGGCTACGGCACAAGCTTTCATAACCATATCATTGAATGAAATTTTTTGCGGAGCCGCCAATTCATTGAGTTGTGCGCGCGTGGCGATGGCTTTGTCCATATTGATTTCGACGGTAAGGTAGAAATGCGGCGCGCTGAATTTGCTCTCCCCAAGTCGGCGAGCGATGACTTTTCGCATCTGGCTGACGGGCGTATCGGTGAAGTTGCTTCCAGCAATAATTGGCACGACGACGGCGGCAGCGGCAGCGACTGGCGGCATAGCGCCGTTGCCTACGAGGGCATCTACGTCGCGGCGCACGATGCGCCCTTGCTCGCCAGTGCCTTGCACGGTGCTGAGGTCAAGTCCAGCCTGTGCAGCGACTGATTTTGCGAGGGGCGATGCTTTTATGCGCGAGTCAGCGACGGGTATTTTCTCCAAGATTGGTGCTTCGACAGGCACAGCTACTGCGGCAACTGCAACGGGAGCGGCAACAGGCGCAGCGACGCTTGGCGCGGCGGCAGCAACGCCGTTGGTAGCGGGTGTACCGTTGGTGGCAGGCGTTCCGTTGGCAGCGTCAATGGCGGTTTGAAAATTTTCGCCTGCTTTTCCTATCACTCCCAAAATGGTATCTACGGGAACAGCGTCGCCTTCCTTCACGCCGACATAAAGCAAAACGCCAGAAAGGTGGAAGTTTTCCCATTCCATCGTAGCTTTATCGGTTTCGATTTCGCCCAAAATATCTCCTTTTTCGATAGGGTCGCCCACTTTTTTGAGCCATTTCACGAGCGTTCCCTCTTCCATTGTGTCGCTCAGTCGCGGCATTCTTATTACTTCAGCCATATTTTTTTTATTTATTCATCAGGAATGTATCTAAAATAAACTACTTATTTTTTCCTCATTCCTCAACTATGTATTTCCTTTATTCAAAAGTTATTTTTGAGCATTTTGGTTCAAAAAAAATGCCTACAAGGGCAAAAATGCAACATTTTGAGTAATTTTTTTAGTAAAATAGATGTAAATATTTTTTTTTACAAATTTTTCCACGCTTTCCAAATCAAATCGAAGTCGCGGGCAGCAGAATAGTCTTTGGCATAAAGGAAATTCACGCGCTGCACTACTTTTTCGTCCAAAATATTGGTTTTCAAAACGTGTATCGGCGATAGGACACCGCTTTTGAGGGGCGGCAAATTATTAGGCGCAGGCGGTGCATATCCAACCCACGTTTTTTGGGAGCGCAAGACTGCCCAAATATTTTTAATAAAATTTTTCTTATCGCTTACCGAAAAAATAAGAACTGGCAAAAATAGCACGCAGCACAGCGCGACGCAGACATCAAGGAGGCGTTTGTTGCGGCGGTGCAGTGGCTCGGCGATACAAAATTTTATTTCGATGGTATAAAGTTCGCCAGACGAATTTCGGGAGTGGCTGCCGATGATGCTGAGGCTTTCCTGCGGTACGATTTTGTACTCTATGGCAGCTCCGAGTCGAGTCATCCAAGCCATTATTTCTTGACTGCTAATGTCTTGCGAACAAAATATTATTTCGTTGATTCGGTAGAGCTGGACAAGTTGCTCGAGATGCGAAAGATGTCCAATTTGAGGATTTTTGAGTTCATTTTGGGCTTCTGGTGCGATAATACCAATAAAATTTTGGCGTATTTGTGCATCAAACATAAGTTTTTGCACTCTTTCAGCTTCTTTGGGCGAGCCTATGACAACAAGATTTTTTTTGCCAATATTTGATATTTGCCAACTTTTATATTGAAAATAATGAAAAATAAAGCGCAGCGCAATAACTGACAAAACTGCCCACAAAGCACTAAAAATAATCAACATTCGTGAAGTGCGGTATTCGGTACTCAAAAAGCCATAGACGGCGGCGATTAGCACCGTCCCAACAAACAAACCGCGCACCAATCGCTGCAAATTATATTTTTCGTCGTAGCCGCCGTTGAAGTAAATGCCTGACAGCCAGATGATTATGTAGAGCGGCATATTGATATACAAAAATGTAGTCGGATAATAATCGGGATTGTGGTAGTGTTGAGCTGCCCAATAATTTTTGATAAAAAACATTCCGCAGTAAATAATAGCCGCATCAAGTATCGGGACGTAGCTTTTTCGGACATAATTTCCGACCAATGTGAGCGCGGCTCGAAAATAGATAGCAAACCGAAGAATGGCTACAAAAAAATGTGCTTGGCTGCCGTGAAAATGTTTTTTTGCAAAAATAATCATCGCCTGATAAAAAGTTTTCACATAGTTGAGGCTGCCTTTTTTGGTACTTTCGCCTTTGTAGTGAATGATGCTCGTGGCGGGAAAATAGTAGTTTTTCCAGCCGCCCTGCACGATGCGATAAGAGAGGTCTATGTCCTCGCCGTACATAAAAAAGGCTTCGTCGAGCAGCCCAACTTCGTCCAGCGCAGCGCGGCGCAGCAGCATAAACGCACCCGCCAGAACGTCAATTTCGTTGGTATCGTGCTCGCCGAGAAATCCCAAATGATAGCGATTGAACGTCCGAGAGGTCGGAAAAAGCCGCGAAAGCCCAAAAGCCTTGCAAAAAGCAACGAAAGGCGACGGAAAACCACGCTTGGATTCGGGCAGAAATTTTCCTGCGCCGTCCATCATCCGCACGCCCAAGCCGCCCGCTTCGGGGTGCGACTCCATGAAGTCAAGACACTTGTGGAAAGTGTCTTCCTGTACCACCGTGTCGGGATTGAGGAGCAAAATATACTTGCCCGTAGCAAGTCGAATGGCTTGATTGTTGGCGACCGAAAAACCTACATTGTCCTCATTATCAATCAGTTGCACTTCTGGAAAACGCTCGCGCACCATCGCTACAGACCCGTCGGCGGAGTTGTTATCTACTACAAAAATCTCTGCTCGCAGACCTACCGACGCTTTGCGCACGGATAACAGAGCCTGCTCCAAGAAATATTGGACATTAAAATTGACGATGATGACCGATAGCTGCATGAATGTCGGCAAAGGTAAGAAAAAAAATTGAGTCCTAAACCAAACGCCGTGTGCCACATTTTTTCTCCTTCACAGGCTGCGCCGTGTAAAGTTTTTGGAGTGTATGTTTTTATTTCTAAAAAATGCGTTATCTAACTCGTGTTAAGCAAGTATCTTAAATTTACTAATTTGAGCTCGATTTTGTGGTATTTTTCTTGTCTTTTGTCACTTTTTTCCTTGATGAAAAAAGTAACCAAAAAAATCAAGTGCTCTGTAAAAATTCTAAAGTTTTTGCTTAAAAATCTCGTCGGCGCGCGAAAAAAACTCGTCGGCTCCGCCAGACTTCAGACAGTTTTCGCTTCGCCAGACGATATTTTTGCAAAAACTTGAATTTCTACAAGGCACGTCCGAAAATACACAGATTTGAAGCTGAAAAGTATCCTGTTTTTTTGATTAAAAAAATACTTTGTGTAACACACGTTATCTAATTTTCAAACACTAATTTTGTGCATGATTTTTTCAAAAAAAATATTGCTGTTCGTTTTTCTTCTCCTTCCGATGTGGGCGGCGGCGCAGCGCGATACGTCGCAAAATAAAATCAATCTCGACTACGCGCGGTCGGCAGAACTGATACAACTGAACGGACAGGAAATAAAAAAACTGAAAGAAGAAGTCGTCATTCAGCGCGGCGACGCTACGATGTACTGCGATTCGGCGTTTATTTTTGGCAACAATGATATTTTTGCCTACGGCAACGTCCTCATCAAACAAGGCGATTCGGTCAGTATTTATTCGGATTCTTTGCGCTATTTGGCGTTGTCGCGCATCGCAAATCTATACAGCAAAGACGTAGTGTTGGTCAACGGGCGGCAGCGATTGTTCGCCGAAAAACAACTTGCCTACAATTTGGCAACTAAAATAGCAACCTACAACGACGGCGCGCTGCTCGATAACGGCAAGACGCAACTGACCTGCCGCAACGGAATTTATTTTGTAAAAGAACGCGAAGCGTTGTTTCGCAAAGATGTGGTGGTGAGAGATACCAATTTTAGCCTTCGCTCCGACTCGATGCGTTTCAATACGGCGACTCAAATAGTCACATTTTTGGCTCCGACGAGGATTTTTCAGGACAGCGCGCGGATTTATTGCGAAGCAGGATATTACGATACCGAACAGCAAAAAGCGGAACTTTACGACCACGCACAGTATTTGAAAAATGAACAAAAAGCGCGGGCGGACACGATTCGGTACGACGGGCGGCTCAAATTGACGACTTTGGTGGGCAATGCGTTTTCGGAAGACGGAAAAAAAATCGCCCAAGCCGACGTTATTCGCTACGACGAAGCCAACGGACAGACTATTTTGGACGGAAATCCAGACTATCGGGACGAGCAGCAGCACATCAAAAGCACGGAGCAAATCGTGTACGACAACAAAAAGAAAACTTTTTCGACTAAAGGACGCTCCAACGTGAGCGACGGCTCAAAAATGCTCGAAGCAGACGGGATAGAAAGCCGCGATTCGGTGGCGGTGGCGAATGGGAGAGTTGTGTTCTCGGATACTGTCCAAAAAACGACGGTGCTTTGCGAGCATCTGATATTGGGAAAAAACAACGACTATTTTAAGGCTTTTTCGCAGTCGCCCGATAGCACGGCTGCCCGAAAACGCCCAATGTTGAAGGCGGTAATTGACAGCGACACGCTTTACCTGACGGCGGATACGCTGCTTTCGCTGAAAAAAATTACGCAATCTTTGATGAATGCAGACAGCAATTATTTGCTAAAAAATACGTCTGATACGTTCGCTTTGGCGAAAAAAATGCACAAAGATAGTTTGTTTCAAAACACGCGCGTGATGCCGTGTGCAGATACGGCGCGGCTGATTTTGGCGTACAAAGATGTGCGAATTTTTAAATCCAACCTGCAAGCAGTCAGTGATTCGCTGGCGTTCAACAACACGGATTCGATTTTTTATTTTTATAAAAAACCAATTCTTTGGTCGGACACGTCCCAATTTTTTGCGGATACTATCCGAATGGCAATGTCACAAAATAAAATAAAACGTATTTATTTGCTCCGCAAATCTTTTGTCATCAACGAAATGGCGGAAAATATTTTCAACCAAGTGAAAGGCGACCAGACCGTAGTGGACTTCGAGAACGGCGAAGCCCGACAAATGCACGTCACCAACAACGCCGAATCTATCTACTACGCGCAAGACGAGCAAAAAGCCTTCGTGGGACCCAATCGGTCAAAAAGTAGGGAAATATACGTTATTTTTCAGGATAAAAAAGTGAACCGCATCAAACTTATCAGTGGTGCTTCTGGGCGGCTTACGCCTATGAAGCAAGCGAAGCCCGAAGAGTTTCGGCTCAACGGCTTTCGTTGGGAAAGCAAACGCCGCCCGAAAGGAATCTATGATTTGTGA
>JAYWGG010000196.1:0-5415 GCA_043778415.1 Saprospiraceae bacterium | reverse complement strand
AACTGACGGGAATTGAAAAATTAAATGGTCAAGCAGCGCATGGTTGTGACAGTGTAATTTTAGTCAATCTGACTTTGATACCGCTAAAAGAGAACTTGGTGACAACAAAAGTTTGTAGAGAAGACACTTTGATATTTAACAACAAAAAGTTTTATTTTGGAAATTCTTCGGGCATTGACACCCTCAAAAATCTGGCTTCCAACGGCTGCGACAGCGTCATAAAGGTCAATTTGAGTTTCTATCCGAGAGATACTTTTTACCTCGTCGGGACAGTCTGCCAGCCGAGCTTTGTTATCAACGGAAAAACCTATAATGCTGCCAATCCGACAGGTGTGGAACTCTTACTAAATGCGACCGCCAACGGCTGCGATAGTATCGTAAAAGTGAACCTGAAATTCGGAACTCCGAGTACAAAAAATATTCTCGACACGCTCTGCGCGGGTCAAACTCGCACCATCAACGGCAAGGTATATGGAGCAAATAATCCGACGGGAATTGATACCATAAAATTTGGAAATCGTACAGGCTGTGACAGTATTTTGAATATCAAAATCACCTTTTTTCCTCAAATTACTGCCTCTATTTCGGGTTCAGCCACGATTTGTAAGGGAGATTCTGCAACGCTTACTTTCAATCTTTCGGTGAACGGTAGCTATGCTGTCCAGTTCAAAAAAGACAACAATGCACCCGCTACACTCAACAATGTCAAAAATGGGGATCAGATAAAAGTCAGTCCCAACACGACCGCTGTTTACGCTATTGTTAGCATCGGCAATCAGAATAATCTCTGTCCGCCCATCATCGGTTCGAGCGCGCAAATACGTATAGATAGTGTAAAAGTAAAGGCAACTGTGACCAGTAATTATGAAGGTTGGGGAGTAAGTTGCAACGGAACAAAGGACGGTGCAGCATCGGTAATAAATTTAATTTCTGATACAAATGTAAGCTATCAATGGAGCAATGGAGCGACTTCTGCCAACATTACTGGATTAGCAGCAGGAATTTATCGTGTCACAGTTACGTCGTCAGTCGGTTGCAAAATTGTGGATTCTGTGAACGTCATTCCGCCCGCTCCTATCCTTTTGAATGTGACAGGAATCACTCCAAAATGTTACGGCGAACAAGGAGGATTCAAAATAAATAGCCTTACAGGAGGCACCGCTCCGTACCAATATTCGATGAATGGTAGCCCTTTTTATACGATTGACCAACTCGAATATGTACAAAAAACAGCGGGTAATTATCCAATTATTGTTCGCGACGCAAACGGCTGTTTGCAAAATTCGGAGTTAAAAATCAGCAATCCTAACAAAGATAATCTGGAAGTCGGAAAAGATGTTTATTTGCAATTAGGTGACAGTGTAAAAATCGAGCCGACTTATGATTTTACCATTGATACTTTTTTCTGGAATCCGATAAAAACGCTCAATTTCTTGTGCGATACTTGTATGTCCGCCTACGCGCGTCCGCTCGAAACGACGACTTATTTACTGTCAGTTCGCGACTCGTCTGGCTGCTTGGTGACGGATAGAATTACGGTCTTTATCGACAAAAAACATAATATTTTTATACCTAATATTTTTAGTCCAGACGGCGACGGAAGCAACGATTTCTTTACCATCTTTGCGAATAATAAAGACGTAAAAGATGTAAAAATGATGCGTATTTTTGACCGTTGGGGTTCGATGCTTTTTGAAACAAAAAATATTAATCCCAACATAGAAACAAGCGGTTGGGACGGAACATTCAATGGTCAAAAACTGGGTTCCGCCGTATTTGTGTATTACTTTGAGGTCGAATTTATAGATGGAACTATTGTAAAATATTACGGAGATGTGACATTGAGTAATTGAACTTTGTAAGCGTTCATTTTTAGGTTCTAAATTATTGATAGTCAATAATTTAGAACCTTTTTTTTGATTGCCGATTTTTATCTTAATTTTCAACAAAAAGAATAAAAAAAAAGTAAAATTTTGTAACTTTCAGTTTTATGGAATTTGGAAAGCTCTCAAATATCGAAGGAATTGATTTTAAGCTGCCCGCGGACGCGGAGGGGACTTCTATTTTTTTGAGTCATTTGGAGAAAAATGTAGCCCAAGCGAACATTTATGTAGGCTGCACAGGCTGGGCAGAGAGCGAATGGGTCGGAAAAATCTATAAAAGCGGGAGTAAAAGCAATGAATTTTTGCAACAATATGGTGTTCAGTTCAACACGATTGAACTAAATGCTACACATTATCGAATCCCAAATTTAGAAACCATAGAAAAATGGGTAACATCAACGCCAGACCATTTTAAATTTTGTCCAAAAATTCCGCAAATGATTAGTCACAGTGCGAATTTGGGCGTCGGAGGAAGTGCTTTGAAAGAGTTTGTGCATAATATTTTGCGGCTTCGCGAGAAATTAGGTTGCTGCTTTATCCAACTTCCACCTTATTTTGCGCCCGACCGACTGCAAATTTTAGAACGATTTTTGGCTGAATTACCCAATGACTTTCCGATGGCGGTAGAAATTCGACACGAATCGTGGTTCAGCAACGAACAAAATTTTATACAGCTTTTTTCGTTGTTAGAGAAATATAATTGCTCTACCGTAATTACAGATGTGGCGGGGCGGCGGGACGTTTTGCACCAACGCCTGACTACCCCAACCGCGATGATTCGCTTCGTCGGCAATGGCTTGCACCCAACGGATTATACGCGAATTGATGAGTGGACAAAAAAAATAAATACTTGGATTCGTGACGGGATACAAAATATCTATTTTTTCTGCCACGAACCCGATAATTTGCTTTCTCCGCAATTAGCGGACTATTTTATCACTCAAATATTGTCGCAAAATTCAGAAGTTAAACTTCAAAAAATTCATTTTTACGACAAAAAAATGACGACACAAATGAACCTTTTCTAACAAAAAAATGGCAAAAAAAGAAATAAACATTAAAAACCAAACGTATATCAACCGCGATATTAGCTGGTTATCCTTCAACTATCGTGTTTTGCAGGAGGCGAAAGACCCAAGTGTTCCTTTGTTTGAGCGCATCAAATTTTTAGCGATTTACTCTTCCAATCTCGACGAATTTTTTAGAGTTCGAGTTTCGCAGCTACACAATTTGGTGCGTGTTGGCAAAAAAACAAAAAAGGCATTGGACTTCAAACCCAAGCAAATTTTGGACGATATTTTGAATATTGTGACATACCAACAAATTGAGTTTGGTAAAATATTTAGCGAACAAATTATTCCAGAACTCAAATCTCAAAATATATTTTTACTCCGACGATTAGACCTCAACGACGAACAAGCAAAGTTTTGTGAAAATTATTTTCAAGACCACTTGCTTCCTTACGCACAACCTGTTTTGTTGATAAAAAATAAAATTCGTCCATTTTTAAATAATGGCGCATTATATTTGGCGGTGCATTTGAAGGTTCGTGACATAGTTGATTCGCCTTTGGAGTATGCCGTAGTCAAAATTCCGTCCGACCATCTTCCGCGTTTTATCAATTTGCCGTCCCAATCTGAAGGGCGTTACGACTTAATTATGTTAGACGATTTGGTGAGAAATAGTGTCAATTGGTTGTTTCCGGGCTACGAAATTTTGGATACTTACTCCATCAAATTGACACGCGACGCTGCGTTGTATATTGACGACGAATTTTCGGGAAATCTGATACAAAAAATAAAAAATAGCCTTGCAAAACGCAATGTGGGACCCGCTTCGCGGTTCGTCTATGACCGTGAAATGCCTAAACCAATGTTGGCATTTTTGAAGGAAACTTTTGATTTGGCGACAACAGATTTGGTCAAAGAAAACCGTTATCACAATAATTTTGACTTCTTCAAGTTTCCAGATTTCGGATTGACGGAGCTCAAAAATGTGCCGATGCCGCCGCTTCATTATCCGCCGCTCGAAACTGGAAATATTTTTGAAAATATACAAAAACGTGACCATTTGTTACATTTTCCTTATCATTCTTACAAGTCTGTGGTTCGTTTTTTTGAAAAAGCAGCGTCAGACCCGCTCGTGACACATATAAAAGTAGTTCAGTATCGGGTTGCAAAAAAGTCAAAAATCATGAATTCGCTGATAGAAGCCGTCAAAAATGGTAAAAAAGTATCCGTATTTATTGAGGTAAAAGCGCGTTTTGATGAAGAAGCCAACCTTGCGTGGGGCGAAGTGCTGGACCAAGCAGGCGTAGAGGTTCATTACAGCTTTCCGGGCGTAAAAGTTCACTCCAAACTGGCTTTGGTACGCCGAACAGAAGGGGAAAAGTCTGTCACATATTGCTATTTAAGTACAGGAAATTTCCATGAAGACACTGCCAAGATTTACAGCGATTTTAGTCTATTCACCGCGGACGAGCGGATTACGAAAGAGGTCGGAAGGGTATTCTCGTTTTTGGAAACTGTCAAACTTCCACAGCAAGGATTTGAACATCTTTTGGTCGGGCAATTCAATCTCCGTGAGCGTTTATTGCAACTGATTGAACAAGAAATTACTTGCGCACAAAACAATAAAAAAGCATCTATTATCCTGAAAATGAACAGTTTAGAAGATGTAGAGATGGTAGATAAACTCTACGAAGCGAGTGCCGCAGGAGTAAAAATAAAAATTATTGTGCGCGGGATTTGTTCTTTGGTGGCGGGCGAAAAAGGGTTCAGCGAGAACATCGAAGTCATTAGTATCGTGGACAGATTCCTCGAACACAGCCGAATTTTTATCTTTCACAACGATGGAAAAGAACTTATTTACCTTTCTTCGGCGGATTGGATGCTCCGCAATTTGAGCTTTCGGATAGAAACCGCTTTCCCAATTTTGGACGAAAAACTAAAAAAAATAGTTAAAAAATTTATTAATATTCAGTTGAGTGACAATACAAAATCTCGTATTTTGGATAAGACGCTGACCAATCCCTACAAATTATCGAAAGGGAAAACCACTCGGCGCGCCCAAACAGAAAGTTACGAATTGGTCAAAAAATTGGTATAAAAAATTAATGGAGGGAATAATTTTAAATCATAAACTTTTTTTAAATGCACTTTTTTAAAGGCTACATTAACGGTAAAAGTAAACTAAATAGTCAATAAATTTTTGTACATTTGTCATCTGGACACACAGAAAACAGCAAGCTATGAAGTCGCCAACCACCAATCCGCACGATGAATTTTTTAAAGTCGCCTTTTCTCGACAAGATGTAGTAGAAGAGTACATTCAGCAATTTTTAGCGCAGGGATTGGTACAAAACATTGATTTTCAATCACTTGCGATTGCTAACAATTCTTATATTTCCGAGCAACTCCAAGAATATTTCGCAGATGTAGTTTGGGAATGTAGCTATGGCGCAGCGCGCAAACCTATCAAAATAGCTTTTTTATTCGAGCATAAAAGTTACGTGCCGAAGTTTCCGCACCTC
>JAYWGG010000195.1:0-20046 GCA_043778415.1 Saprospiraceae bacterium | reverse complement strand
CGGTTTTTCCGACTCCCGGCTCACCGATGAGGATAGGATTGTTCTTTTTGCGGCGGCTCAATATTTGTGACACGCGCTCGATTTCGGTTTCGCGCCCGATGATGGGGTCGAGTTTGCCTTCTTCGGCAAGTCGGCTTACGTCGCGCCCGAAGTTATCCAACACAGGAGTTTTTGATTTGGTAGAGGTCTTGCCCGCGCCAGCACCGCCTCGATAGCCACGCTCGCTTTCGTCATCGAAAGAGTCGTTGTCGCCAACGGCGGATAGGATTTCGGGAGCGGTCATGTCCATTTCTTGGCGCACGAACTCCAGCTCTGCCTTGTAAGAGTCGTAATCTACATCGTACTCGTTGAGCAAGCGGGAAGCTGCATTTTCTTTGTCTTTGAGAATGGATAGCAGCAAATGTTCGGTATGGATTTCGTCACTTTTCAATATTTTTGCTTCCAAAAGCGTCACTTTGAGTGCTTTTTCGGCTTGCTTATTGAGCGGCAGCCTATCCACGTTGAGGCTGCTTCCGACGGACTGTTGAGAGCGTCGGGGCGTAGTTTCTTCTACGCTTTGGCGAAGCTCGGCGGTATCTACGTCGAGTGATTGGAGGACTTTCATTGCGAGTTCATCTTTATCGCCGAAGATGCCTAAAAGCAGGTGTTCGGTGCCGATGTAATCGTGTCCTAATCGTTTTGCCTCCTCGCTACTGCGGGAGATAACTTTTTTTACTTTCAGCGAAAATTTTTTACTGTTCATGTATGAAAATGTTTGTACAGTGTCTTAATGAATGTGAATACCCGAGATGAAATACAATATTTTATTGATTAAAATATTGGCAACGTATTGATTATCAGTTTTTTATAAAAATTTTTACAAAAAAAAGAATGTATTTGAGTTCTGAAAAATATCTGACAAGGCAATATTATAGTTTTTTTATCAATTTTGCAAACCAGTGGCAAGATTATTTGCGTTCCGAAAAAAATCCAGTTCGCTTTCGGTTGGACTGTTGAGCGGCGAATATAAATAACGAATATACCCAAATATTGTTACCAAACAACGCTGTGGCGCATTAAGTTTAAATTTTTTATACAACTGCGAATTTTTTATTTCGTTGATTATCAGCGTTTTACGAAAAAAATACAGATATTTTAAATATTTTATTGAGTCAAAATACTATTTTTTATAAAAAAATGGTATTTTTGTGTTCTGTTGTTGATTTTTCAACAGACAATCAAACAACATTTAATCCACTAATTGCGCCTTATTCGATGAAATACGCCATAGATAAACAAGAAAAGTACACCATTCTGACATTAGAAGAGGACAACCTTAATTCGTTGGTTGCGCCCGCCATCAAGTCGGAATTTATCATGCTACATACAGAAGGCGTGCCAAACCTAATTCTGAACCTTTCGGACGTAAAATTTGTAGATTCGTCAGGTTTGAGTGCCATTTTGACAGCCAATAGAATTTGGAAAGGTGGTGGCGGCAGTTTTGTTCTCGCAGGAGTGAAGCACCCAAGTGTAAAACGCCTCATCGAAATATCGCGTTTGGACAGTATTCTCACCCTCATTCCGACGGTCGAAGAGTCCATCGAATACGTTTTTATGGAGGAAATAGAGCGCGAATTGGGTGCTGAAGCCTGAAAAGTTGAGTACTCTATTTTTCTATATTTCCAACAAAAAAAAACAGTTATTTTGTCACAAAATAACTGTTTTTTTTATTTTAAAATGATATTGTCTATCAGTCGGACTGCGCCGAGCCACGTAGCGACGCAAGCGACTACAGATGTGTGATTTGCAAAATTTTGAATTGGTTGGAGGGTATTTCCGTCCACAATCTCAAAGTATTCGGGGCGAAAGTCGGCGGCGACTTGTAGGGTTTCAAACGCCTTTTTTTTGAGTTCCGAAGGTGTTTTGGTACTCATCGAGTGTCGTACTTCTTGCAAAGTTTTGTAGATTAGGGCAGCCCGCAGTCGGTGGTCGGGCGACAGCCGAATGTTGCGTGAACTCATCGCCAGCCCGTCGGCTTCGCGGAGTGTAGGACACATAACTAACTGAATATCAGTGTGTTGTTGGTGCAACATATTGGCTACTATGCTGAATTGTTGGAAATCTTTTTGTCCCATAAAAAGTTGGTCGGGCTGCACAATATCCAACAGGCGCTGCACCACGCGCGCCATTCCATCAAAGTGACCGGGACGAAACTCTCCTTCCATCACGGTCGCCAAACTTCCAAAATCGGGCGTTGCTTTTAGCTCCAAACCGCTCGGATAGACTTCCTTTACGTTGGGCATAAACAATACATCGCAGCCATTTTTGGACAATAATAGTATGTCTTCGTCGGGCGTGCGAGGATATTTTTCCAAGTCTTTGGGGTCATTGAATTGGGTAGGATTTACAAAAATACTGCAAACTGCTATGTCACATTTTTCCTTCGCCAGTCGAATAAGTGACACATGACCAGTGTGTAGCGCACCCATCGTGGGAGCAAAGCCAATTTTTTTTCCTGTTTTTCGGAGCGAATTTAGGTGTTTTTGGAGGTCAATTACGGTGGTAAAAACGAGCAAAATCAGTGGTATTAGACAATTTATAAATAAAAGTGAGTGGTATTATTTTACTTTGACAGCTTGCCCGAGTTTGATAATGTCATCGGTCATATTGTTGAGCTTTTTCAGAGTGGCTACCGAAATTCCGTTGCGTTTTGCAATGCCAAACAGCGTATCTCCCGACTGCACTATGTACAGATTTTCGGTATTTTCGGGTGGCGCAGAGT
Organism: Saprospiraceae bacterium; assembly: GCA_043778415.1. GTDB lineage: Bacteria > Bacteroidota > Bacteroidia > Chitinophagales > Saprospiraceae > JAYUHK01. The sequence continues at coordinate 17,285 of JAYWGG010000195.1, read as the reverse complement.
TAGAAGTCGGTATTTTTTCCGCTTGCGGCGGCGTATTTTTATCTATTTCTGGACTGCTTTCGTCTGTTTCAGTGTCGTTAGTCGTTCCATCATTTGTGTTGTCATTTGAAGACTCTAACACAGGAATATTTCGTTTCGGTTTGGGTTGAGGTATATTTTCTTCGGATTTATTTTTAACAACTGGTTTCATAGGAGGGTTTGCATCTGGCTGGCTGGTGAGGACTTTTGGGCTTGCGCCCTGCGGCGTTACATCAAAATCCAGCTCTTTCCCCGAAAAAATTCTCTCCGAATTGTTTTCAAACGGCGCAGCATTTGTGTTCTTTTTTTCTTGTGAATTTTGTGGTTTTTGTGTAGTCGAATTTTTAGGCTCGGTGCTTAGGTCGGGCGGCGTGGCGTTGGTCGGCTTACTTTTTGAGTCGTCTTTTGGAGAAGTCGAAGTAGCGGCATTGCGCAGTTTTGTATTTTTGTCCTTATCTACATAACCGCGCAGCGAAATTCTTTCTCCTACGGCTGGCTCCGAGCCTTCTTCCATTCGATTTTTGTCGTACAAACGGTACAAACGAATGCCGTACATTTGCGAAATCGAGAACATTGTTTCGTTTTCTTTTGCATAATGCACGTCTTGTCGCCCGTGAAAATATCGATTTTTTCGCTGCAAAAATACTTTCGTCCCTCGAGTCAAGGGCGTTGAAATCGCAATTTTTGCGTCGTTTCTATCCACCAATTTTCCTACGCTAATATCTTGTTTTCGAGCAATATCTGCCAGCGTTTCACCTTCGCTTGCCAATACAAATTTTACATCGTTGCAATATTGCACTACATCAGTAGCGTTGTTGGACGGCGCATTGGCGGGCGGAATACTTCCCGAACTCGGCGGATAATTAGCGACTACGTCGGGCGCAGTGTCGTAAAGATACAGCTCGTAATCTTGGATTATTTTTATCAATATTTCGGGATAGTTGGGGTGCGTGGCGTAGCCTGCCTGCCGCAATCCGTACGCCCACGCGCGGTAATCGGTTGGGTCATATTCAAATAAAAAAGCATATCTACGACCGCGCTTGGTGTCCCTCAAAAACTCGGAATGTGCGATAAAAGAAGCCTCGCCGTCCTTAAAAGCACGGAAGCAAGAGGGCTTTTTGGTGCCGTCGGCATTGTACTCATCGTCTTCGACGTAGTAGGTCTGACCGTCCCACTCTGGTCCGCACTTGATACCGAAATGGTTGTTTGTTTTTCGGGTCAGCGCGCTGGTGCCTGCGGCAGACTCGATGAGTGCTTGTGCAAGTTTGATGCTGGCGGGAACTCCCGCCCGACGCATTTCACTCATCGCTATGAATTTGTACTGCTCGATGTACTGGATTTGGTCGCCGCGCTTTTGGGCAGACAGCAAAGTGGGAAGGCTCGAAAGCAATATAAGAGTTAAAATATTTTTTAGATTCGTCATGGCATTTCAGATTGTGTTGGGGATTGGCGGACTGTAAAAATGTCAGGTTGATGGTGCAAAAATATTAATATATATTTGAAAAAATGATATTTAGAGAAAAGAAAGTGAAAATCAATAATTTTTTTGGAAAAAACATCAAAAATGTGACATTTTTGAGCTATTTATTTTTTGGTTTCAAGAAAAAGTTATAAATTTGCAGTGTGAAATAAAAAAGTAGTAAATCACTTATTTTTTTTTCATTTCTAACCTTAAGATTATACAAAATTTCAACAATGAAAAGTAATTTAACCTCAAACAATATTATTGGTGGCTTTCTTGCAATTTGCATACCGATAGCCTGCTTTTTTTACTGGCAGAACGGTGCCAACGAGCGCATCTTCGACCGCCATTTCCAGCACATTGGCAACGAATCTTTTTTGGATTTTAGAAATGCAGAGAATCCAGCCGCCGCAACTGACCGCGACCTCCAAGCAGCTCTGAAAGACTACGAAGAGCAGCATTTTCAAACAAGTCTGTCCTATTTTGCTAAATATTTGCAAAAAACGCCCGACGATATTCACGCTATTTTCCTTGCAGGAATGGCTGCGTTAGAAACAGACGACTCCGAAAAAGCGATTGACTACCTGACCGTAGCCCGCGTCAATGGCGGAGCCGAATACTACGACCGTGCCACATGGAATCTCGCTTTGGCTTATCTGCGGGCGAAAGACACCGAGCTGGCGCGCATCTTGCTCGAAGAACTCGTACAGGACAAAAAATCTCCATTGGTGCCGCAAGCTCGCGAAATTCTTACCAAAATATAGGCTTCTTGCTTCGGTGGAAGTGAAGTTGATTCAAACAGGATTATTTTAGCTTAAAAATAATCCAAAAAATAGCGAATATCTCCTGATTTGGGAAGTATTCGCTATTTTTTGTAATATGAGAATGCGTCATTGAGAGTATTAGAAAAACGAAAAAATTCTCGAATTCAAAATCCATACTTAATCTAATTACAGACCAGCCGGCTTATCTAAAATATTGCGAGTTAGAAAAACTTCCTACTACAACGGAAGATAATACAGCACGCAAGTGTTTTCGGTACGGAAAATCTGCCGCGCTACTTGGCGCATCTCTTCGGTCGTGATGCTGGTGTATATTTGTGCTTCTGTGTTGATGAGCGAAGCGTCGCCCAACAGTTCAAAAAATGCCAAGTTCGTAGCCTTGTTCAGCACGCCATACTCCGAAAAAACAAGCGTACTTTCCATTTGATTTTGCAACTTTTCCATTTCTATCGGCTCTATCAGGTTCTCTTTTAGGTCGTCCAAAATCTTCCAAACGGCAGCTTCGGCAGTTTCTAAACTAATTCCTTCCGACGGTCGCCCTTCTATGATGAACAAACCTGCGTCAATATTGCCAGTCACATAAGCGTCTATTTGGCTAAAAAGCCGCTGTTCTTTCAGCAACTGCTGGTAGAGCCGCGAAGAACGCCCATTGGCGAGCGCGTCCGAAATCAAGTCGGTGACATAAAAATCTCGCTCCATGCGCGGCGGCATCTTGAACGCAATGTAAAGGCAAGGGGCTGGGACATTGGCTTGCTGCACGCGGCGGCGTTTCATTTCCGTCTGCGGCGGCTCTACCGGAAGCTGGCGCGGCGGCACTTCTCGAGCAGGAATTTCGCCAAACCACTTTTCAGCCAACGCCTTTACTTCCGCCAACTTCACTTTGCCCGCCACGACGATGATGGCGTTGTTGGGTCCGTAATGTTTATAAAAAAAATCTTCTACGTCCTCCAAAGTAGCTTCTTTGATGTGGCGCGGCTCCAGACCGATGGTGGGCCAACGATACGGGTGCTTCGTGTATGCCATATCGTTGATGTGGTGCCAAAGGTCGCCGTAAGGTTCGTTGAGGCAAGTTTCTTTGAACTCTTCTACGACGACTTTTTTTTGCACGTTGAGCGACCGCTTGCTGAACCGAAGGCTCAACATTCGGTCGGATTCGAGCCAAAAGACGGTTTCTAAATTTTCGGCGGGGATAGTGTCGTAAAAGTTAGTGATGTCGTTGTTGGTGAAAGCGTTGCCGTCGCCGCCAGCGTGTTGGAGCGGATCGTCAAATTCGGGAATATTTTTGGACCCTCCAAACATCAGATGCTCAAAAAGATGGGCAAAACCTGTTCTGTCTGGGGATTCGTCGCGCGAGCCGACATTGTAAAGAATATTTACCGCCGCCATCGGAGTGCTTTCGTCTTCATGGACAAGGAAGCGCAAGCCGTTGGCAAGTTCAAATTTTTCGTATGTTATCAAGAAAATATATATTTTTAATTTTTATATGAATCCAAAGAAGGAATGAAGAAAAAATAAGCAGTTTATTTTATACGCATTCCTAAACGAGCAATTTATTTCAAATGCGTTTCTAATTTTTCTTTCAGATAAACTGCCGTAATGGAGTTCTTGCAATCAATCATTTCTTCTGGTGTGCCTTCAAAAACCAAGTGTCCGCCGTCTTTGCCGCCTTCGGGTCCCAAATCAATCAGCCAATCGGCGGACTTGATGACCTCCATGTTGTGTTCTACGACCACCACAGTATGCCCTTTTTCGACCAACGCGTTGAGCGCGATGAGCAGCTTGCGAATGTCGTGAAAGTGAAGACCTGTCGTCGGTTCGTCAAAGATAAAAAATATTTTTTCGGTGCTGCGTTCTTGGTTAAGAAAAGATGCTAATTTCACTCGTTGGGCTTCGCCGCCCGAGAGCGTGCTGCTCGATTGACCGATTTTGACATAGCCCAACCCAACGTCGCTCAAAGGTTTTATTTTTTGGATAATTTCTTTTTGCGCCGCAAAAAACTCCAACGCTTCGTCAATGGAAAGGTCGAGAACTTCGGAAATATTTTTGTCGCGGTATTTTACGTCCAACACTTCCTGTTTGAAACGTTTGCCTTTGCAGTCTTCACATTCGAGGCGCACGTCCGCCAAAAACTGCATTTCGATTACCTGTTCGCCTTCGCCTTTGCAGGCTTCGCAGCGTCCGCCTTCCACATTGAACGAAAAATGTTTGGGCTTGAACCCTCTTATTTTCGCCAACTGCTGATTGGTAAATAAATCCCGCATCGCATCGTAAGCCTTGACGTAAGTAATCGGATTGGAGCGCGAGGACTTTCCAATCGGGCTTTGGTTGATCATTTCTATGAGCGTAATTTTCTCTATCGCGCCGTCCACCGCTTCGTGCGAGCCGGGCGCAACCGAAGGCGATTCGCCTTTCAGCATCTGGAGCGCAGGATAAAGAATTTGCTTCACCAAAGTCGTTTTTCCCGACCCCGATACGCCCGTCACCACAGTCAGAGCTTGGAGCGGAAAGTTGGCAGTTACATTTTTTAGATTGTGTTGCCGCGCATTGCGCACGGTAATAAAATCTTTGGGCACTCGGCGTTTGGCTGGCAACTCAATCAACATTCGGTGGCTCATGTAGGCTGCCGTCAAGCTATTTTTTGCTTCGGTATAAATTTTTTCATATTTTCCTGCGAACACCACTTCGCCGCCGTTGATGCCCGCGTCGGGACCAATATCCACCAAGTAATCCGCATTTTTGATGACTTCTTCTTCGTGTTCGACGACTACGACCGTGTTGCCCAAGTCGCGCAGAGATTTCAGGACAGTTATCAAACGTCCCGTGTCGCGCGGGTGCAAGCCTACGCTTGGCTCGTCAAGAATATACATCGAGCTGGTCAGATTGCTGCCCAGTGTCCGAGTGAGATTGATGCGTTGGGTTTCGCCGCCGCTCAAAGTCGAAGAGATGCGGCTCAAATTGAGGTAGCTCAAACCCAACTGGTTCATAAAGCGGAGGCGATTTTTTATTTCGAGCAACATTCGCTTCGCGATAAAAGCGTCGGCTTCGTTGAGTTGGATAGTATCAAAGAAAACCAGTAGCTCGTCCAACGGAATTTCGAGCAGCTCGGCGAGGTGTCGGTCGGCAATTTTTACATAACTGGCTTCTTTGCGCAGCCGTCCGCCGTCGCAATCTGGGCAGTTGGTTTTTCCGCGATAGCGAGCCAACAAAATTCTGTTCTGAATTTTGTATGTTTTTGCTTCCAAATCGTCAAAAAATGACTGTATTCCGTCAAAATATTTGTTTCCCGCCCAAAGTAATTTTTTCTCCGACTTTGTCAAATCTTGATAGGAGCGGTGGAGCGGGAAATTAAAATGGTGCGCATTGCGCAACAAAGGCTCGAGCCACTGCGACGAAATCTCGCCCCGCCAACAAGCTATCGCGCCCTCAAACACTGACTTGGAGGAGTCGGGAATCACTTTGTCGGCATCTATTCCAATCGTTTTTCCATAGCCTTCGCATTTCGGGCACGCACCGACGGGATTGTTGTAGTTGAACAACTGCGGCGACGGCTCCATAAATTCCATTCCGTCCGCCTCAAAACGGTTGTTGAACATTTTTACGTCCATTTCTGCTGGCGGAAGTACGATACACTCGCCTTCGCTTTCGTAAAAAGCGGTCTGGACGGAGTCTGCGATGCGCTTTACGTTTTCCACATCGTCGCTTTTTATCACAAAACGGTCAATCAGCACCCACAAGTTTTCGCTCCGAAACGTGTAAGCGAGTCGGTCTTTGTCGAGTGTTGGGTCGGCAAGTACGTCCTCGATAGCAGCGATGACTCCGTTGCGTTGGACGCGCGTGTAGCCTTTTTGGAGCAGCAGGTTCAGCTCTTGCGCCAGCGTGCGCTCCTTGTATTTTTCGGGCAACGGAATAAATAACTGAATCCGAGTGCCTTCGGGCTGGCTTTGGATAAAATCTACTACGTCCGAAACTTCGTGTTTTTTGACCAAATTGCCCGAGATAGGGGAGTAGGTTTTTCCGATGCGGGCGTAGAGCAGTCGCAGATAATCGTAGCTTTCGGTCATTGAGCCGACGGTGGAGCGAGCGTTGCCGGTGCTTACTTTTTGCTCGATGGCGATGGCGGGACATACACCTTTTATGTAATCCACTTCGGGTTTTTTCATGCGCATCAAAAACTGGCGCGCGTAGGACGACAAGCTCTCCACATAGCGGCGTTGCCCTTCGGCGTAGAGCGTGTCCATCGTGATAGACGACTTTCCAGAACCCGACACGCCCGTCACGACCACGAGCTGGTTGCGTGGGATAGACAAATCTACGTTTTTGAGGTTGTTGGAGCGCGCGCCTTTGATAAAAATCTCGTTAGCGTGCCGCTCGACTTCGGGCATCAACGGAGCGGCGACGACAGGTGCCGCAATTTTTTCTTTTTTTATTTTAGCCATAAAAGTAGTGTTCAAGTTGGATTTTTTTCGTTCCAATGTCATTCCAAACATCGGATAGGTGTTTTTGGTTGGAATTTTGTCTTCAAAGCAAGGTTCGGGAATGAATAAAATACATTAATTTATTTTTTAATAAATATTGTCACATTCGCCGTTGGGCAATTCAAAAAGCAAAAGTAAGGAAATTTTCTAAAAGCGTTGGTAAGGATTTTTAGATGTTGCTAAAATTGAGCATTATAAGGTGTCGTGAGCGGATAGGATATTTTTGAGAAAAAATAAACACTACACAAAATAGGTGTCACAAATATTTATTTTTAAATATATAATTGGTCAAAATACAAGAATTTTTTTCATATACGAAAAATAAAAATTTAAGAAATCCTTAACTTTCGTATTAGACTGTTAGTAAGTGATTTTAAATATTGAAAAAAAACATTTATTTTTTTATTAATTATATAAAATACTGATAATCAACAGAATACAAATTTTAAAAAAATAAATATTTGAGCAATAATTCAAATATACGAATAAAAAAAATATATAAAGAATAGAAAAAATCTGAAATGAATGTGTAGTTTTGCACTTGAATAGACACAAAACCACCTATGAATCAGCAGAACTTTGACAACAAACACTCGTTGGCTGATTTGATTTTTGAGTACGAAGCCATGTCACAAAAGGGAACGGTTGAATTCGTTGAGGAAACGGTTTTTGAAAAATTAATTGAATTTTTCCAAAACAAATGCTCCTACGAAAAAGCCCTCGAAGTTGTGAACCACGCATTGACACATTATCATTTCACGGCTAACTTTCATCTTCGCAAGGCGAAGCTCTTATTGGCACTCCAAAAACGCGAGTTGGCGATGGTGTCCCTCGAGCGCGCAGAGTGTATTATGCCCAACGGACTCGACGTGATGCTCGTCCGCGCAGAACTTTATTGCACCATGCACCACTACGACCAAGCCCTCGAATTGCTCGACCATCTCAAATCGGAGATGAATAGCAGAGAGATGGCGGACGTGTATTTGTTGGAGGCGCACGTTTACGAAAGTAAGGAAGATTTTAATAAAATGTTTTCGGCACTCAAAAACGCACTTTTACTCAATCCCGACAGCCAAGCCGCGCTCGAAAAAATGTGGCTCTGCACGGAGCTTTCGGGAAGATATGAGGAAAGTATTGAGCTGCATCAACATTTGATTGATATTCACCCGTACTCGCACGTCGCTTGGTACAATCTCGGTCACGCCTACTGTTGTATGGGCGATTATCCGATGGCGATTGACGCTTACGAGTATGCTTTTGTCATCAACGACAAATTCGAGTTTGCTTACCGCGATTGCGCCGCCGCTTACTGGGAAACAAAACAGTACCAAAAGGCGTTAGACTGCTACCTCGAAGCCGCCGCCCATTCCGATGCGGACTGCGAGCTTTTGGTGCGCACGGGGCAGTGCTACGAAAAAGTTGGGCAGCCGCAGACGGCTCGTCGCTATTTGGCGAAAGCAATCCACATAGACCCGCTGCAAGCCGATGCGCACTTCACGCTTGGCGAAAGTTTTGCGCAGGAAGAAAAGTGGCAAAGTGCGGTCGTCTGCTACGAAAGAGCGATTGACCTCGACAATCGTAGGGAGGAATATTTTTCGAGCATTGCGGTAGCTTACTACCAGCTCGGGACGATGGACAAGGCGAAGGTTTATTTTGCAAAAGCGGCAGATACCGCTCCCGAACTGAACGAGTATTGGACACAATATGCGATGTTTTTGCTCCACACCGAAGGCTGCGAAGCCGCTCTCGATGTGTTGGACGAAGCCGATGTGTATGCTTTCGGAGCTGAGCTGCGCTACTGTCGTGCGGCGTGTTTGCTGTCCGCACAGCGTCGCCGCGAAGGTTTTGCGGCACTTGGCGAGGGATTGGAAGAAGATTTTGAGGTTCGCCAGAAGTTGTTTGACTTGTTGCCGAGCTTGAAAGAAGACCGCGAAGTGTTGGCGATAGTTGCGTTTTATCAGCCAATGTAAAGAATAGTTGAAAAATATAGCCTAATGTTGAAAAATTATTTTTCACAGACAAAGCCGTTACAATCGTCCAACTTGGGCGGCTGTGGCGGTTTTTGTTATGTTTTAATGTTTCAATCAAAAAGTAATTTTATTGGCTAATCAACAGCAGAAGCGGAAATAGGAAATGAAACCAAAAAAATTTGTTTAAAATATGATACATTTTGCCTTATTGGAAGACGACACACGGCTGAAAGAGTCCGTTGTGCAGTATTTTGAAAGTAGCGAAAAAGTGCGCTGCGTTATTGCGGTCAATACTGTCAAAAAAATGGTCAAGTACTACAAATCAAGTAGCGTCGCGATTGATGTGATGTTGATTGATATTGGGCTGCCCGAAATGTCTGGGATAGAGGGGCTACCCATGCTCAAAAAACACTTTCCCGATACGCAACTGCTTATTTTTACCGCCAACAAAGACTATAATTTGGTGTTCAAAGCCATGTGTCTTGGTGCGCACGGCTACCTGCTCAAAAATCTTACCCTCCACCAGTTAGAGGAAAATATCTTGCTTTCTGCTGCGGGCGATGCCGCTATTTCTCCCCAAATAGCTCGCAGAATGATTGAATATTTTCACCCCAAAAGTAGCGATGATAGTAACTTGACTACCAAAGAAGAACAAATTATATTGCTGCTCAACGACGGCAAACAGTATAAAATGATTTCAGAATTGCTCGGTATTAGCGTTGATGGAGTTCGTTTTCACATCAAGAATATTTACAAAAAATTGCACATCAACTCTCGCTCCGAGCTTGCAAGCATGAAACTGAAAGGGGAAATTTAATCCTAACCTACGTCATCTTTTCTAAAACGAAAGTCTTACGAAATCACAAGATTTCGCAAGACTTTCAGTATTTTTTGCGGTTAATGTCAGTTTTTTGAAGCTAATCTTTTTTTAATTCTTTTTCGCCACTATCGGAGCGCACGGCACTTTTGGGCAGCCTGGCGTACCGTCAACCGCTCGGTTGGTGGAGCAAGGAGCGACTGGCAGTAGTTGAATTATTTTGTAACAATTACCGATGCTAATATCTCGTACAGTCAGCGTGATAACTGTATTGTTGGCAACCAAATTGCCCCAACTTCCCACCGAAATAGGCGTTCCGTAGGCAGACGCTCCCAACGGATTGCCGCCCGTTCCGTTCGCATTTGCCATAAAAACCACCTCGAAGCGGCTGCTGGTGCTTGCGACACTTGCAGCGTTGATGATGACCGTAAAATAATCATCTTGGGTGCTGTTGATGGTTCCGTTGTTGTTGCACACGCTTTGTATCTGCTGCGTAACAGCAAGGTTGCAAGGTGCGGCTGGCGGTGGTGGTGGACAAGTCGTCGGCGACGTAGAAACTGCCGCCGAATTGTTGCTGAAACAGCTCGCTTGCCCAGTACGCACGCAGCGAGATAGCACTGTTTTTGCCGTCGGCGCATAGTATGGCGGCGTTTGTGTCCAAGATGTTCCACCGTCTTCCGAATATTCGATATAAGTACCTGCTCCGCAAGGGGTGCTGATTGAAAAAGCTCCCGGCGCGATTGGAGCGCAGCTGTTATTGACAACCGAAAGCGCAGGCGGCGTTGGTTTGATACAACAAATCGGCGTCGTATAGGTCGCACTATAAGTACAGTTTGCGTCCGCACTGAATGTCGCTACTACGGTTCGCGAAGCTCCGTCGCCACTCAAACCTGTGATGTTGAAGTTGAGCGGGCTACTGAACGGTGCATTGATGACCTGACTTCCTTCGCCTGCGACGGTAAAAGTGACCGTACCCGATGAAGCTGCGGAGGTAAAGGTAAATGTTCCTGCCAAGTCGTAGGTATTGGTAGTAGTATTGCAGGCACTCGGCGTGAGTCCGTCGATTTTTCCTGCATATACGACCGCTACTGCGGAAGATTCTTTGAAGCACGACGAATCTGGCAACGCACTGGCAATGGCTTTCACGGTATAATTGCCGGGCAGTGCAGGAATAATATCAGTAAAGAGTTTGTTACTCTGCACCACAAAGATACCGTCGCGATAAAAACGATAAGTACCGCCCACTATCGGCGACGAAACACGCGCACGAATCTTGGTATTGTTGCCTTCACAGACAGAAGTGATGTTGAATATCAAAGTTTCGTCTGGTACCGGTCCTATCTTTCCAGTGGCGGAGTAGGAGTTTTTGCAAGCGTCATTTCCCTTGAACGAATAGGTCGCTACGCCTCCCGAATTATTTCTGGGCGGTAAATTTGCGAACAGCGAATCGGTCTGTCCATTCGAGTTCGGGAACGGCAGCGGACTGGTGAATAAATCCGAATCTTCTGCGTCTATGCGCCACACATAAGGACCCACTATTTGCCCAGCAGGCTGAATATTGACTATTTGTAAATTCGCAGTCGTCTTGGGCGGACAGATTGCTCCGAAACCAACTTCCCAAGTCGGTTGTGTGTATTTAGGCATCGTGAAAGTAACATTTGCGGTCTTACAGCCGTCAAAAAACTCAAAGGTGTAAGTGCCTTCTGATTGTAGGCTCGAAAACTGTCCTGTATTATTGGGAGAGTCGGATTCTGCAAGGTCGCCCACCCGAGTCGGACCTGCTACTATTTTATACTGATACGCATTTGGGTTCAGTGGATTTTTATTAATTCCGATTAAATTGACTTGTCCTGCTCCTACGCATGGATTGTTGGTATTCACGGATACTGTTGGCAACTGGTCTAACTCAATCTTTATTGTATCGTAAGTAGTAGCTTTACAAGCGTCTGTTATTTTGAGATAATAAGTACCCGGAGGCAAAGGCTGGTTGATAGTATATCCGTTTTGGGTAGTCGGATAGCCAGCTATGGAGGTGTTGGTCGCCGCACTTTGGACATCAAAAGTGAATGGTGGTGTTGGCGAATACGGCGGACCGTTGGTCGCCGAATATTGAAGTACATAATCCGTCGAATTTGTATTGGGGCAGAGAACTTTCTTGTCTTTACCCAAAGAATTTTCCGCAGGAACTACCATTGTATATTGTAATTTTTGACTTTTGCCGCAGCCATCTACTACCTCCACCGTGTAGTTGCAGGGGCGTGGCAAATTGTCCACCACCAAGCTGCTGCCAACATTGTTGAACACAAACGGACCCGCGCCGCAATCGGACGTGATAGTGACGGTAATCGGACCGATGCCGTCCGCGACCGTGTTGAGAACAATAGATCCCGTGCCTGTAGTTCCTTCTTTTCCGCAACTTCCGCCGTTGCCCGCCACGCTTGAAGTGGGTGCTTGGTAAGGCTTGACGTTGATAGTTTGCAGTTGTTGCCCGCCGCATTGGTCGGTCACGGACACTACATAAGTGCCATTGGCGGCGAAAGTATAATTTTGGGTAGTCACGTTACTGACGGTGTTTCCGACTTGGTTAGTTCCAGACACTATTGAGAATGTGTAAGGCGGTCTGCCGCCTGAAGCGGACAGCGTATAGTTCGCATCGCCGCCGCAATTAGCAAAATTTTGAAAATTGGCGGATACGCTCGGCGGTGGCGCAGACGCTGGCACATTGACCTGAATAGTCTTGTAGTTTCCGCAAGCATCAATCGCTTGAAGCTCGTAAGTGCCGCCCGTGCCGGACGGGAACGGAATGGGAAAAGAAGTCGTATTCTGGTAGGGTGGTGCGCCGCCGCCATTGCTGGGTAAGCCACCACCTTTTGGCGAAATACGAAACATATAAGGCGGTCGCTGTTGCGCACCGGTCGCGCCTGTGATATTCAGATTGCCGATGGTAACGGTAGGAGTACCGCCCGAACAAGCGTTATAGACGACTTCTGCATTGAAAATCCAGTTTTGAAAATAATTGCCCGGCACCGTCACGGACAGCGTATTTTCTTGGTTGTCGGGCGTAAATTCTGTGACAGTGTAAGTGCCAGCAGGAATAGCATCGAACAGAACCACTCCGCTGCCGTCTGGACTCAAAGGACCTATTTGCGGTGTGTTGGGGCTGGTGAGCGCGTAGAGATTGCCGCTCGGACCTTTGATAGTAGCAGACCCGTTGGAGAGGCAAGTAGATTCGGTAGTGCCTACCAACGAACCCTGAAACTGTGCCGAAAGCTGATAGGACGCGCAAAAAATAAATAATAAGAAAAGAGTAAATTTTTTCATGACTAACATCATTTAAAAAGTGTGAATTAAAAACAAACTAAAAAAATTCCCCTCGGCGATACGCGCCAAAAGGTGTCTGGAAATATCCTACAAAAAATAGGACAATCCAAGAAAATAAATGTTGTTTGAATGTAGATAGTCGTTGAAAAAAACCTTCCGTTTGGGCTGGAAACTATTGTGTTATCGTTACTTACATGCTGTCTAAACGGATATAACTTTGCAAAGTTGCAATCTTTATTTCAAAGTTGCAAATTTTTTTTTAAAATAAAATATTTTATCGTAAAATTGCTTGATAGGCGGCTTCTTGCGCCTTGATGCGGGTGTTCATTTCTTGGAGTTTGTTGCGGCTCATATTCGGAAAAGTTCTGTTGGAAAGAAAGACAAATACGAGTTTGCTGCGCGGGTCTGCCCAGACGCAAGTTCCCGTGAATCCCTGATGACCGAAGGTTTCGGCGGAGCAGCTTGCGGCTACGTTTTGTTGGGCGCGTCCGTCCAATTCTTTCATGTCGAAGCCGATGCCGCGCCGAGTGCAGCCTTCGTAGCGGGTCGTAAAACGCTGAATGGTAGCAGGAGTTAGATAAGTCGTTTGGTCGTAGCTACCGCCATTGAGAAGCATCTGCATCAGTTTTGCCAAATCTACTGCGTCGGCAAACAAGCCAGCGTGACCGCTTACGCCACCAGTCATCGCCGCACCCATATCGTGGACAGTACCGCGGATTAGCTGTTGGCGAAAGTAAGTATCCATTTCGGTAGGGGCGATGCGCTCGAGCGCAATTTTTTCCAACGGGTGATAGCCCATTGAAGCCAAGCCCATCGGAGTATAAAAATTTTCGGCGGCAAATTCGTTGAGTGGTTTGCCAGAGATTTGTCCGACTATTTTTCCAGTGAGGTAAAAACCCAAGTCGCTGTATTTATAGCTTCGCGCACGGCGGAGCTCGGAGTTGTAGATTTCTTTCCAAATCGTGTCCGTGAGCGAATTGTTCATATACAAATGGTCACAAACTTGGAGCGAAAATTTTTCCGATGGTTGATTTTGATAACATTGCGCGAGCGGCTGTGATTTTTTATCAATCGTCTGTTGGTAGAAAGGAATCCACGGCACCAAGCCAGCGTGGTGCGCCATCACGTCTTCGAGGACGATATTTTCTTTGTTGGAGCCGCGCGCGTCGGGCAAATAATTTCCTATCGTCTGTCGCAAATCCAATTTTCCCTCGTCGTAAAGTTTCATAGCGGAGATAGTCGAAGCTGCGACTTTTGTGACAGAGGCGAGGTCATACACGTCGTCTTTGTCCACCGCTTTGCAGTTGGCATCGTAGGTTTGCTTACCGAAGGCTTTGTGATACACAATTTTGCCGTCTTTTGCTACCAGCACTACGGCTCCGGGCGTGGCGTTGGCTCGGATAGCTTCTTGCACTACATCTCCGATACGGTCTAATTTTTCGGGACTCATTCCCACGCTTTCGGGAGTTCCGTAGGTCAAAGTGGTAAAATTAGTCGTCATTTCGCCGACCAAAAGTTTGGATATTGGCGAAGCCGAAATCGGCAGTTTTCCACTAAAAGCAAACTGTCCGAAAAGCCCTTTGGCTGCTAATTCTTGCGTAATGTCGTCGTCGTTGTAGGCTTCCAGAATATTTTTGATGTCGTCCAATCCGCGCAGACAGTACGGATTGCCAAAAATAGTCAGCACCACTTTGTTTTGCGCTTGCAGCGACCTTATGAACGCAGCCGCTTTGTCGGTCAGTCCAAAATTCTGTTCTGGTTTGCTGTTCAATCCGTGCAGACTCACGAAAACGGTATTCTTTTCTTTGAGCTGGCGGAGCAGTTGCTCGCTTGCGTCGGTCGGCACCCATTTGCTGATTTGAAAATGCTCGAAAGGCGCGCAGCCACTCAAATAATCCTGAAAAGCGGTTTTCGTAGGACTTCCGATAGCGACCGAAGCGAAGGAAGTAGCGTCGCTTGCTTTCCATTGGGCGGGGACGAGTTGGTCGATGTTGCGCACCAAAGTCAGTGCTTTTTCGGTCAGTCGGCGTTTGAGCAGCGCAGCTTCTGTGGTATTTATTTGCTGGCGAATGTTATTGAGTTCGACAGGCTGATAGTTGTTTAGTCCCAAATAATATTTGGTTAAAAGTATTTTTCTAATACTTCGATTGACTTCCACGCTGTCCAAAGTTCCCTGTTGAAGACTATTTTTGATATTTCTGAAAGCCGCATCTACGCTGGCTGGCAGCACCAACACGTCGTTTCCCGCTTGTAGAGCTTTCACTTCCGCGTCGCCATTTTTATAAAATTTACTTACGCCTTTCATTTCCATCGCATCGGTGAATATCAATCCGTTGAACTGCATTTGTGTTTGCAAAAGATTGGTGACTACGTTGCGCGAAAGGCTGGTCGGCATATTGGGCGTAGCGTCGAGGGCGGGCAAACTCAAATGCGCCACCATCACGCTTTGCACGCCGTGTTGGGTCAGCACCTTGAACGGGAACAAATCCATGCTGTCAATCAGGCTGCGGCTGTGGTTGATAACTGGCAAGTCTTGGTGCGAATCTACGTCCGTATCGCCGTGTCCGGGAAAATGTTTGGCGCAAGCCATTACGTTGCCGTCTTGCAGTCCCAACATATAAGCGTAGCATTTGGAGGCTACGTTGTAGCGGTCTTCGCCGAAGCTGCGCTCGCCGATGACAGGATTTTTTGGGTTGCTGTTGATGTCCACCACAGGCGCAAAATTTACTTGAACTCCGATGCGGCGGCATTGACGCGCCACTTCTTTGCCCATCTCAAAAATCAGGGCGTTGTCTTGGATTGCGCCCAGCATCAGCTGTTTTGGAAATGCCATAATCGCCTCTTTGAGGCGCATCGCCAAGCCCCATTCGGCATCTTGCGACACCAAAAGCGGCACTTTGGAAATCGATTGGTATTGGTTGGTCAGTGCGGCTTGCTGCTCGGGCGTACCAGCGAAAAAGCAAACTCCGCCGATGTGAAAATTTTTGATGAGCCGTTTTACTTCGTTGTCTTGTGCGGCATCGTTGTCGGATTTGGCGCGCACCATGAAGAGCTGCCCAATGCGCTCGTCCTCCGTAAGCTGCTCAAATACCGAATCCGACCACGCCTGCGCGAGCCTAAGATTGCTGTTTGCTACCGCCGTATCTGCCTGAATATCAGTAGCTTGTCCCACAAAGCCTTCGAGATTGGCACTGAAAGAAAAACTCAACAAGATGAGCGCGAAGGTCAATAGAATATATTTGAACATTATATTTGCAGTTGAAAGCCCGTCGGGACTTATTTTCTAATTTTTAAATAAAATAATTTTGTGACATCGGAATGAAGAAAAAATTTGAACATTTTTTTCATTCCATACATAGAAAATAGGTTGCTACCAAAATCAATAAGAAATGCCGCATATCGTCACATTCCTTCTCGGAAAAAGGACAGGAGATATTCGGCATGATTGATAGTTGGTTCTAAACGGTGCGCAAAGGTATTTATTTTTTATGAACTGACAAAACGTATTTTTTTTTTATTTGAGAATATATTTTTAAACAAAACTCGGCGGTTTTGTGCCGCAATCTTTACCGACAGGCAATTTGGAATAGGAGCAATGGTAATCAAAGTCTTACAATTACGGATAAATTTGAACGAGCCAAGCACTGCAATTACAACAGCCGTTCGCTCGGCACGATGTTCGTCACAGCTGCCGCCTCACCAGAATATTGAACTGGAAAACGGTGACCGAAAATATTTTGGTATAAGCTCGCGGGTCAGGAATGAAGGAAAATAAGATACTCAAATTTATTAAAAAAAATGGGCAGTTTATTTCAGACGCGTTCCTTGTGCGGCTACTTTACCCTTGTAGTCAGTAACTGCCCAAGTCGCAAACACGGCTGCCGCAAAGACCAGATAAAAATATTGCGGCACGCTGCCCTCAACTTTGCCAAGATAAAACGCCACGCCGACAAGTGCTATCGAAACAATAAGTTCTATCAGACCGTGAATTTTGAATGGAATAACTTTGATGATGCCCAATTCAAAATTTGTTAAAATAGTGAGTGTCAAGTGAATGCCGCCCAAAAGGTAGGTAAAGTTGGCAGCAAGCGAAGGCAGCGAAAATAGCGTCGGCGAAAGTAATAAGAAAAGGACGACGGCATAATCAACGATACCATGGAATTTTGAATTCAGCTTCATGAGAAATATTTTAATTGTTAAACCGATACATACGCTTTATTACAGCGGAATAGATTGAGGAGTGCGTAAATAAATGAATGGAGTACTTTTTAGTTGTCGCATATTGTTGAAAATCAACAATCCTATACCACAGTTCCATTTTTTCTGTACGATTATTTTATATTTAAAACATTTTGTTTTTTTATTTTAAAATAAAATTGTATCTTCGCCCCAATTCTGAATTTTTAGCATAAAAATGAGCAACAACAACGACCGAATCAT
>JAYWGG010000194.1:0-1956 GCA_043778415.1 Saprospiraceae bacterium | reverse complement strand
CTCCGACTATTTCGCCCAGATGCAGGAGGGCGCGGCGAATATCCATCGCCACAAAATCATTGGACGTTGAGTTGCGCAAGCCGTTGAGTGCGTCGGCGAGGCTGTCGTCGGCGAGGCGAAGGGCTTCGTAGTGGCGAGCGTTGCTCACGATGCTGCCTTCGCTGTTGAGGCGTTGGGCGATGGCAAGGTCGTAAATCCTTGTTTTTAGGTCGTCAATATTCGTTTGTTGGAGTGCGGACACTGTCACAATTTGTTCATTTTTTACAAAATAATTCACATAATCGCTCGACTTCGCAAGCGGCTCTAAATCCATTTTGTTGGGGACTAAAATAATTTTCAACTCTTCGTAATACAACTCCGTCAGGTCAGATAATACTTCGCGAGCATCAATTTTTGTGACATCAAAAACATAGACAAGCAGCGCGGACTGTCGTATTTTTTCCATCGTCCGAGCCACCCCGAGAGCTTCGATAGCGTCGGTTGCTTCGCGAATACCCGCAGTATCAATGAGGCGAAAGATTACGCCGTTGATGTTGAGCGTTTCCTCGATAGTGTCGCGTGTGGTGCCCGCTATTGGACTTACGATAGCGCGTTCTTCGTTGAGCAGTGCGTTGAGCAGCGTAGATTTTCCAGCATTCGGGCGACCAGCGATAACGGTAGAAATACCGTTTTTAATAGCGTTTCCGAGCGAAAATGACCCAATGAGCTTGCCGATAAAATTGCGACTTTTCTCTATGAGCTTCGCCAACTCGCTGCGGTCGGCAAACTCTACGTCTTCCTCTCCGAAGTCGAGTTCCAGCTCCAGCAGGCTCGCAAAATGGATAAGTTGCTCCCGCAGTTGTTTAATTTCGTTGCTGATGCCTCCTCTCATTTGCTGCATCGCAAGGCGGTGTGAAGACTCCGAAGAAGACGCAATAAGGTCGCCTACGGCTTCGGCTTGTGACAGGTCTAATGCGCCGTTCAAGAAAGCTCGCATCGTAAATTCGCCAGCTTTTGCCAACTGCGCACCGTTTTCTAACAGCAATTCTATAATTTTTTGTTGGATAAAAGGCGACCCGTGACAGGATATTTCGACCGTATTTTCTTTTGTGTAAGAGCGTGGAGCTACAAAAACACTTATCAGCACTTCGTCAATTATATTTTTATCCCTGTCACAAATCTTCCCGAAATGAATCGTATGAGAGGCTACTTTTTCCAAATTTTTGCCCAGAAAAACTTGATTGGCGATGCGGACGGCGTTTTCTCCCGAAAGCCGTACGACTCCAATCGCTCCCGCGCCGCTCGGCGTGGCAAGTGCTACAATGGTTGGCTGAAACATATAATTTTACAATATTTTAGTACGTTGAGAGTCAGCGTTCGATACCTTTCAGAAAGGGAACGAAGCGAAAATTTCCAAATTCTTCGGTGCGGAAGTCCGTATCGGAGTAGCGAGTGATGCGGCACATTACTTGATTTTTGGCGCCCATCGGCACCACACACACGCCGCCAACGGCGAGCTGTTGGAGCAATACGTCGGGGACTTTTTCTGCTCCTGCGGTCAGCAAAATACTATCGAAAGGCGACATTTCGGGCAAGCCGTCGTAGCCGTCGCGGAGATAAGTTCGGACTTTTTTGATACCCAACTTCAGCATAAGCTGTGTCGTATTTCGATATAAAATTTCTTGTCGCTCGAGAGAATAAACGCGCGCGCCGAGCGAGGCGAGTATAGCGGCTTGGTAGCCCGAGCCAGTGCCGATTTCCAAGATTCGCTGCTCGGGCTGGACGTTGAGCAGCTGCGTTTGGAGTGCCACCGTGTACGGCTGCGAGATGGTTTGACCGCCCGCAATCGGAAAAGCGTTGTCTTCATAGGCTCTTTCCTCGAAGGCTTTTTCCATAAAAAAATGGCGCGGCAGCTCCAACATAGCCGAAAGTACGCGCTCGTCGTGGATTTTTTTTGCCCGCAACTCTTCTATCAAC
>JAYWGG010000193.1:0-5467 GCA_043778415.1 Saprospiraceae bacterium | reverse complement strand
TCATTTATGAAAAAACATAATTTTAGCGCGGGTCCCGCTATCTTGCCCGCCGAAGTGATGGCAGAAGCAGCCAGAGCGGTCGTAGATTTCAACGGTTCGAGCTTGAGTATCCTCGAAATATCGCACCGAAGTGCCGCTTTTATGTCCGTAATGGACGAAACCAGCGCGCTCATCAAAGAATTGATGGGTTTGAGCGACGATTTTGAAGTACTGTTTCTTTCGGGTGGCGCAAGCTCGCAGTTCTACATGGTGCCAGCCAATTTTTTAGATGCCCACGAAACCGCAGGCTACTCCAACACGGGAACTTGGTCCGACAAAGCCATCAAAGAAGCGAAATTATACGGCAATGTGAGCGTCTTGGCATCGTCCAAAGATTCAAATTTCAACTTTATTCCTACGGGTTACGACATTCCGAAGGGGCTAAAATACTTTCATTTTACGAGCAACAACACTATTTTCGGTACCGAATATCACTGGACTCCCGACGCTCACGGCGTGCCGTTGGTCTGCGATATGTCCTCCGATTTTTTGAGCCGCCCCGTCGAGCACATCGACCGCTACGGTTTGATATACGCAGGAGCGCAAAAAAATCTCGGTCCGGCAGGCGTGACCGTCGTAATCGTCCGCAAAGATTTTTTAGCCACAGGAAAAGCCAAGCGAGTGCTGCCTTTGATGCAGAATTACGAAACGCATCTCAAAGAAGGCTCTATGTTCAACACGCCGCCCGTGTTTCCGATTTACGTCAGTATGCTGACTTTGCGTTGGCTCAAAAACTTGGGCGGACTGGCGGCTATCCAGCAGCACAACCAAGAAAAAGCCGAACTTTTGTACCGAGAAATAGACCGCAACAGCTTGTTTGAAGGCACTACGGCGGCGGCAGATAGGTCTTTAATGAACGTCTGTTTTGTCTTAAAAAATGCCGAGCGAGATGCAGCATTTTTGGATGCTTGCAAGGCGGCGGGCTGCATCGAACTCAAAGGACACCGCTCCGTGGGCGGCTTCCGCGCCTCTATTTACAACGCCATGCCTACCGAAAGCGTAGAAACTTTGGTGGCGATTATGCAGGATTTTGAACAAAAAATGGGCTAAAATATGTATCAAAACGCCGAACTTCTTCTCCAACACCCAGCCGACGTTGCCGAAGGCAATATCGTCTGGCGCAGCCCGTCCAATATCGCTATCGTAAAATATTGGGGAAAACACGGCTTGCAGCTGCCCCGCAATCCGTCTATCAGCTTTACACTCAACGGCTGTTTTTCGGAAACAATGTTGGAGTATTTTCCCAAAACGGAAGCGGGCGAAGCAGTTGATGTGGAATTTTTTTTTGAGGGAAAACCCAACGAAAAATTTCGACAAAAGATAGTCACTTTTTTGGAAAGTCTGAATGAGATATTTCCGTTTTTGCGCCAGTTTCATTTAGCCATTCACAGCAGCAATTCTTTCCCACATTCGGCGGGCATTGCGTCGTCGGCTTCCGCTATGAGTGCGTTGGCACTCACGCTTTGCACGCTCGAAGACCGCCTGTTTGGTACGCTACAAGACGATTCTATTTTTGAAAAAAAAGCCTCTTACATTGCCCGATTGGGTTCGGGAAGTGCCTGCCGCTCTGTGTTCGGCACGATGGCACTTTGGGGAAAAACAGACTTGGTAAAAAACTCTTCCGACGAGTACGCCGTTGGGTGCGAGGATATGATTCACTCCGTTTTTAAAAACTACAACGACACGATACTCATCGCGAGCAGTGCCGAAAAAACGGTTTCGAGTCGTGCGGGACACGCGCTGATGGAAGGCAATATTTATGCAGAAAATCGCTACCGCGAAGCCAACCAACGCCTCGCCAACGTCCTCAATGCGCTGCAAAATGGCGATGCCGAACAGTTCGGTATTCTTGCCGAAGCGGAAGCCTTGACGCTCCACGCCCTGATGATGTCGTCCAATCCGCCGTATATCTTGCTGAAAGCCAATACGTTAGCGATGATAGAGCGGATACAAAATTATCGGCAAGAAACGAAGCAACCGCTTTATTTTACGTTAGATGCGGGTCCGAATTTGCATCTTTTGTACCCAGATTTCATCAAAGCTGATGTCGATAAGTTCATTGTCCAAGACTTGCAGCCGCTCTGTCAGGACGGTCTTACGATACCCGATTGGGTGGGAGAAGGTCCGATAGAATTGTAGCTTTATTTGCTTACAAATGCCTTTCTGCGTGGTAAGATGAGCGGACGAGCGGACCGCTTTCCACGAAAGAAAAGCCTTTTTCCAATCCGACTTTTTTGTATTCCGCAAAAATATTGGGGTGAATAAACTCCGCTACTTCGAGGTGCATTTTGGTAGGTTGCAGATATTGTCCGATGGTCAGTACGTCGCAGCCGTGTGCGCGCAGGTCGTCCATAGCGGCAAAAACCTCGTCGGTCGTTTCCCCCAATCCGACCATAATTCCAGATTTTGTACGTTTTCCAGCATTTTTTGTCCTTTGGATTTGTTCCAGACTGCGCTCGTATTTCGCTTGCGGACGTACTTTGCGGTACAGCCGTTGGACGGTTTCCATGTTGTGAGAAACGACTTCTTGCCCGCCTTCAATCATTCTGTCCAAAGCCTCCCAAGTGGCGCGCACATCGGGAATGAGCGTTTCGATGGTCGTCGTTGGGCTGACTTCCTTGACGAGGCGGACGGTTTCGTACCAGACTTCCGCGCCTCTGTCAGCGAGTTCGTCGCGATTGACGGAGGTAATGACGGCGTGTTTGACTTGCATCAGTCGGATAGCATCGGCGACCCTGCGGGGTTCGTCGCGGTCGTACTCGGTTGGGCGACCTGTTTTGACGGCGCAAAAAGAGCAAGAGCGAGTGCAAGTATTTCCCAAAATCATAAAAGTAGCCGTTCCTTCGCCCCAACATTCGCCCATATTGGGGCAGTTTCCGCTTTGGCAAATGGTATGCAGCTGGTGGCTGTCCACGAGGGTGCGCACTTTTTTATAATTTTCGCCTATCGGCAACTTGACACGAAGCCAGTCAGGACGTTTTTTGCGCTCTTCGCGAGCTTCTACGACAGGTAAATCAAACATATTTTTAAGAAAAAATGACTTCAGAATAATATTGTAAATAATTGATTATCAATTACTTGTGTGCCTAAAAAATTCAATCAGCTTCGCTTGCCGAGTTGTAGATTTAGGTAGAAATTAATAAAAAACGGTCTGTTTTCTGTCGTAATCATGATAGGAATTTTTTTGGAAAAAATATCTGCCATGATGCCGACTTCGCAGGCTTTGACGTACTCGTCGAAGGCACCCCAATCGAGGTGAAGAGCGATTTTTCCGTGTATTCCCGGCACCACGTTGAGTTCGCCGATGCCTGTCCAGAAGCTGGAGCCGCCGTAGATGGTTTGGTCAATATCCAAAAAGCGACTGGCATTGGCGGCGGAATACTTTTCGCTACCGATGTCAAAACGTCCGTTGTTGTCCTTGAACTGGCGCAGCTCGAGGTAGTAGGGCTTCAAGATGCCGAGTACGCCGCCGATGACATAACTCATACCAACAGCCACGCCTCTCTGGGCAGCTTTTTCGGTAAAATACCGCTTTTCGCCGATGCCTGCGCGGAGTGCGAAAAAATTATTTTGCTTCCCATACACAAACGAGGACGGAGAATTGTTGAGAAATCTATTTTCGAGGCGTTGGCTGTATTCCTTTGGGTGCGTGACTTCCCCGAACTCGATGTTGTAAAAAGTCGTCTTGTAGTAGGTTCGGATTCGGGCTTTGTTGAAGCCTATCGCCCAGCCGTTGGTGTGCCATTTGATGTCGCCCGTCAGCTCGGAGTCGTACACGACTCCTTTGTAGTCGGTGCTGCCGCTATTTTTCGATTGAGAAAAAGCGATGTGTTGGATTAGCAAACAAGAGATAAAAAGACAGATTATTTTTTTCATGGTCTTTTTTTTTATTTATTTCACAATTTAAAACGTTTTTTTGTTATTTTGGTTCATCGTAATTGATAAGCCAAAGTATGCCGAATTGGTCTTGCAACATTCCGAAATACGCTCCCCAGAACGTGTCTGTTATGGGCATCGTGACAGTGCCGCCTTTTGCCAAGCTGCTGAAAATGCGGTCGGCTTCTGCTCGACTTTCTGTGTTGATGGACAGCGAAACATTTTGTCCGAATGTCACTGCGCCGTGTTGGGCGTTGGTGTCGCTTCCGTAGAGTTTCGTCCCGTTGCTAACCGATAGCTCGACGTGCATTATTTTGTCCAAATCTTCTGCGGACATTTCCTGCCCTTCGGTCGGCGGTAAATCACTGAACCGATTGAAGTCAGAATATTCGCCACCAAAGACGGATTTGTACAGTTCAAAAGCTGCTTCGCAGTGTCCGTTGAACGTCAAATATGGATTTATTTGTGTCATTTTTATATTTTATCAGTTTATACGCGTTCCTACATTTATTTGGATAGTATCGAGCAGAGGCAGAATAATTTTTTTTATTGGCAAGATAAAAAGCGGATCGCAGGGTTCTGCCCCGTATGGATTACTCACTTTTTGCCCCATTTGTTTTACCATTTGCTCTAACCGATGCCACTGAAAACAGTCTAATTTGTCACTTAATATTATGGCGGCATCTAATAAACTTTTAATATCGCCTTCTCGACAATCCAACACACCATCTACCGCAGTGCGATAATTGTTAAAAATATGTTTGGCATAGTTTTTATTTTTAAATGCGTAAAAATTAAACCCCAATACTTGACGATACAAACTATCCAATTTCTTTCGGTCGTCTTTTCTAAAATAAAGATTTCGAGAAACTTCGCCATAACTTATACACAAATCGCTCCAGTCGCACATAGATTGGGCGATATTTTCATAACCTGTGTCCAGCAAACCCAAGTAGCCTGTAATCTGATTGCTTGCATCAATTTTTTGAGCTTTGGTACGACTGTTTGCCCAGTACGACGCGTGTATTCGCTCTTTCGCTAAATAAATTTTTAAGTCTAATTGTTTATAAATTATCTTCTGAAAACTATCAATAAACACTACTTTTAGGCTATCCGTCGGTATTTTTGTCAAGCATTTCTGTACGGATTCCGTCGTGTTGCGATAGCCGCGTTTTTCACGCTCGAAAAAAATATGTTGAAGCGCATCTAATTTTAGCGGAAAGTTAGCCACGTTTTCCTGCAAAGTATCCATATAAAAATCAAAATCCCTCGCGGAAAGATTGATAATATTTTGAATATTATCTTTAAAATATTTCGGTTCTACCAAAGTTGCAGCAGAGTGACATTCGGAAAAAATACAACACAAAAATAGCAAATAGTAGAGATATTTCATAAATTAATGTGCTGTTTTAATTAGTCATTTTAAGTCTTTTAAGTAGTTGCTCCTATTTAATCTGCATTAATAGCCGACTGCTTTAGCAGTCGGGCAACGAATAATAATTAGTATTGGCTTTAGCCTAAACGACTCGCTTGTGGCAAGTATTTGGCTAAA
>JAYWGG010000192.1:0-5472 GCA_043778415.1 Saprospiraceae bacterium | reverse complement strand
CAGATTTGAGGCGCGATGCCGTGCATCGTAACGAAAATCTAACGCAGTTTTGGCTCAAAAGACAAGTCAGAATACAGTAACTTATTTTGGACGCGTTCCTAAAACGAACTACCCATGTTTTTTCATTCCTTCCCAAGTAAGCAACAACACAAAGTTACATTTTTTTCTTCTGTTTACTACAAAAAAAATTACAATTATCAAGCGACGCTCATACCCATTCCGTAGCGGTCTTTGAGTTGTTTTTTGAGCGCAATGCCTTCGTCGCGAAACTGCGCAGCAGCAAAAAAATCGAGGTCTTTGGCAGCCGTTTTCATTTTCTTTTCGGTATCGGCGATGAGTTTTTCGAGTTGCGTCCGAGTCATGTAGCCCACGATAGGGTCGGCGGCAACGCTGATTTCTTCGGGTTCGATGTAGGCTTTTGGGTTCGCTCCGCGAATGTCGAGAATCGAACTTTTGCCAATAATTTCTTCTCGCGACCGCGTCACGGTGGTCGGCGTGATGCCGTGTTCGGTGTTGTAATCTATCTGAATGGCGCGACGGCGGTTGGTTTCGTCCATCGTTTTTTGCATCGAATCCGTGATTTTGTCAGCATAAAACAGTACCAATCCGTTGGAATTTCGGGCAGCGCGTCCAGCCGTTTGCGTCAGCGAGCGTGCATTTCTCAAAAATCCTTCCTTGTCGGCATCTAAAATGGCAACGAGCGACACTTCGGGCAAGTCCAAGCCTTCCCGAAGCAAATTGACCCCAATCAACACGTCAAACTCTCCCAAACGCAGGTCGCGCAGGATTTCCACTCGCTCCATCGTATCTACCTCCGAGTGAATATATCGACATTTGATGTCTATTTTCTGTAAATATTTGGCAAGTTCTTCGCTCATTCGTTTGGTCAAAGTAGTCACCAACACCCGTTCATTGACTTTGATGCGCTCGCTTATTTCCTCCAATAAATCGTCTATTTGGTTGATACTTGGGCGCACTTCTATCGGCGGGTCCAGCAGTCCCGTCGGGCGAATAAGCTGCTCTACCAACATTCCTTCCGTCTGTTCGAGTTCGTAGTCGGAGGGCGTGGCACTCACGAAGACGACTTGGTTTATCATCGTTTCGAACTCCGAAAAGTTGAGCGGGCGGTTATCCATTGCCGACGGCAACCGGAATCCGTAGCTGACGAGGTTGGTCTTACGAGCGCGGTCGCCGCCCCACATTCCGCGCAGTTGGGGGATAGTGGCGTGGCTTTCGTCTATGACCATCAAGTAATCCTGCGGAAAATAATCGAGCAAACAAAACGGTCGAGTGCCGGGAACTCGTCCGTCGAAAAAGCGCGAATAATTTTCTACACCCGAACAGTAACCGAGTTCTTTCATCATTTCGAGGTCGAATTGGGTGCGCTCGTAGATTCGTTTGGCTTCGAGCGGTCGTCGCTCGCGCTCGAAATATTTTACCTGCGCCGTCATTTCGTCTTCGATTTGTCGTATGATTTCGTGAATGCGGTCTTTGGGAGCGACGTAAAGATTGGCTGGAAAAATAGCAGCTTCGTCCATAGCGGCGATGCGGTAGCCGCTTTCTATTTCGATACTTTCGATGGTTTCTATTTCGTCGCCAAAAAAAGTAATTCGGTAGCCGAAGTCCACGTAGGGCAGATTGATGTCCACCGTATCGCCACGCACACGGAACGTGGCGCGTCCGAAGTCGGTTTCGGTGCGCGCATAAAGGCTTTGCACCAACGCGTAAAGAAAAGTGTTGCGAGTAATAATTTGCCCTTTTTCGATTCTGATAATGCCGCTTTTGTAGTCCTCCGGATTCCCCATACCATAGATGCAGGAAACAGAGGCGACGAGGATAATATCGCGCCGCCCAGAAAGAATGCTGGACGTAGCTCGAAGGCGAAGTTTATCTACTTCTTCATTGATTTGGAGGTCTTTTTCGATAAACGTATCGGTGACAGAAAGATAGGCTTCGGGCTGATAGTAATCGTAGTAAGACACAAAATATTCGACGGCATTATTAGGAAAAAACTGCCGAAATTCGCTGTAAAGTTGTGCGGTAAGCGTTTTATTGTGTGTCAAAATCAAAGTCGGGCGATTGAGTTCTTTGATGACGTTGGCGATGGTAAAAGTTTTTCCAGAACCCGTCACGCCGAGCAAACATTGTGCTTTTTCGTTGGTTCGCACACCGTCCACCAACTGCCGAATGGCGTTGGGCTGGTCGCCCGTAGGCTCAAAATTAGAGATTAACTGAAATTCAGACATAATTGAGAAAGAAAAATATTATTATTCAGTAAAAAGGCAGTTTTCTGCACAGGAGTTAAACAACTTTAAAGCTCTAAAAGTTGGATTGGCGAGCGGTGCTAATGCAAAGAGTTTTTTGGACTGCTGGTTCTATTACAAAAAACAGAGCAAAATTAAGAATAAATACTAAAAACTCACAACTAAAAACCAAAAACTATCCAAAAAAGTAGTAACTTTGCATCGCTTTGAAGAATAATTTTATCAAATATATTTCGGTTTTCGGCATGATAGCCGTTTTGTTGATTGCCACATTGGGAGTCAGCATCAATTCTTTGTATTGTCTTTGCAAAGGCTCTGCCGAAGTGTCATTTTTTGACCTTCCGCCCAACGATTGCGAAAAAAATACCACTGCAATAACCGCTTTACCAAGTTGCTGCGCAAAATCTTTGCAAAAAAGTTGTTGTAAAGAAAACGATGCAGACAGCAGTAAAAAGCCGCACAACTGCACCAAGCGAAGCAAATATTTTATCAAACTTCATACGCCTTTTTTCACGCCTGATTTTGAGTTTGCGAAGTTAGAAGCTCCAATCGCAGCCATCTTAAATTCTAAAAAATCTATTTTTACGGAATTTAATTTTTTCTACCCCGAGATTAATCTCTCGCAACCCAACAACAAAGCACCGCCACCACGCCCCTACGGAGCAGCTCTCCGCAGCTATCTTCAGTCTTATCTGTGTTAGTTTTTTAATGAAAATTCTGTATTTCGTTTGAAATATAGACTGGTTTTTTACTTGCGGACTCTTGTGTTCGTGAGTAGATTTATCATTTATTTATTAAAAAAATCAACATGAAAAAGTATCATTTTCTTTGTATATTGTTATTTAATTTGCTGATAGTCAATTATTTAGCTGCCCAAAAACAACTTCACGGGACAATCACCGACGAGCGCGGACAAACTATGATTGGGGCGACCGTCCGTTGGGAAAATCTCCCCAATCAAGGCGCAGCCACCGACAGCGTAGGAAAGTTCTCGATTGCTCGGCAAGCCAGCACAGCAAATTTGGAAATTTCTTATGTCGGCTACCAGCCTGCCGTCGTCAGCATAGACCCTACCGAAGATAATTTGGTCATAGAATTGAGCGGTATGAGCAACAACCTGCCGACTACCGACATCGTCGGACGGCAATCGGGAAGCTCGGTTTCTACCTTAAAGACTGTCAATCAAGAAGTTATCACACAGCAAGAACTCCGACGAGCACCTTGCTGCAACCTCGCCGAAAGTTTTGAAAGCAACGGAACGGTAGATGTTTCTTACAGCAATGCCGTGACGGGCGCGACGGAAATCCAGATGCTCGGATTGCGCGGGATTTATACCCAATTTCAGGTAGAAAATCGTCCCGCTATGACTGGTTTGGCGACACCCGTAGCGATGGAGCTAATCCCCGGCACATGGCTGCAAAGTATTCAAATCTCGAAAGGCGCGAGTACCGTACGCAATGGTTTTGCGGGAATGACGGGACAAATCAACGCCGACTTCGTCACGCCAGACAAAGATAACTCCTTGTTTGTCAATCTATTCGGTAACACGGCGAGCCGAATGGAAGCCAACGTTCACCTCAATCGCGGTAAGGAAAAAGGTTGGAGTCAGGGCTTGCTGTTGCACGCCAGCTCGCTGCAAAGTGAGATTGACCACAACTCTGACGGATTTTTGGATATGCCACTCAAACGGCAGCTGAACGGACTTTTTCGCGCCAAATATCACGGCGATATTTTTGAGGGCAGAGTCGGGCTGCAAGCGGTCACGGACAGCCGCACAAGCGGGCAACTAACAACAGTCGCCACCAACGGACAGCCACTCTACGCCGTCCAGCAAAAAAATGACCGCGTCGAACTGTTCGGAAATTTGGGTTATATCGGGTTTAAAGCACCTTATCGCAACTTGGGTTCTATTTTTAGTATGTCACTACACAGCGTAAATGAAAAATTTGGAAATACTACGCACATCGGCACTCAAAAAAGTGCTTTTCTGAATATTCTTTACACGGATATTATCAAAACTACAGACCACAATATTCTGTTCGGGTTCAGCCAAACGTATGACAATTTTCGGGAAAAACTCAACGATTTAGACCTCAATAGGACGGAATCTGTGACAGGTGTTTTGTCGGAATATACATTTACCAATACTCCGCTCGGCACAGAAGTTAGCGATTTTAGTTTGATTGTTGGCGGGCGTGTGGATTACCACAATCGCTTTGGTTGGTTGCCTACGCCGCGAATAAGCGCAAAGTACAACTTCAATGAAAATACGATTGTGCGAGCAAATATTGGTCGTGCATTTCGTTCTCCCAACCTTATTCCCGACAACGAAAGTGCGTTGGTCAGCAGCAGGATTGTGAAAATTTTGGACCAGCCACGCATCGAAGAAGCATGGAACGCAGGTATTAATTTTACCAAAAAAATAGATATTCGTGACCGAGAATTTAGTGCCAGTATTGACCTCTACCGCACTTGGTTTCAAAATCAAATTGTGATGGATATGGACTCCGATTATCGGCAAATATTGTTCTACAATTTGCGCGGAAGTTCGTTTGCTAATAGCTTCTTGGCGGTGCTGCAATACGAGTTTTTTCGCAATTTCAACGTGAAAGTTGCCTACAAGTACAACGACGTGCGAACTACCTATCTGAAAGGCTTGGAGCGAGTGCCACTTGTGCCAAAAAGCCGCCTTTTATTGACTTTTGAATACAAAACACTCGACAAATCTTGGCTTTTTAATGTCACTACGCAAGTAGTAGGACAACAGCGACTTTGGAACAATGAACAAGTACCGATGTCACTCGTTTCCAATTTTCCAAATATTACTCCTGTTTATGCGTTGCTCAACGCGCAGGTGACAAAAGTTTTTAACGAGCGATGGGAAGTGTATGCGGGCGGCGAAAACTTGAGCAATTACACCCAACACCACGCTATTATTGATGCAAGCCAGCCGTTTGGACCGTATTTTAACGGCAATCAGGTGTTTGCACCTACGATGGGCATACGGGGTTTTGTAGGAGTGCGGTATAAAGTAAAGTAATTAAATCATGCTCGCAAGAATTTTAAATTGGCTCATTTGAGCTTGATTTTTGTAGCTATTGACTTGGTCTTTGTCACTTTTTTTATCCCCAACCCGACCTTCCCCAGAGGGGAAGGAGAAGAAAGTAACCAAAAAAATCAAGTGCTCTGTATAAATTCTAAAGTTTTT
>JAYWGG010000191.1:0-5475 GCA_043778415.1 Saprospiraceae bacterium | reverse complement strand
CCGCGTCACAAAAAAATATTTAAAAATATTTTTTCTGCAAAAAAATACTTCGATAAAATATTATTTCTATATTTGGACTTTAAAATATTAATCCAATTTTTAATCTTATTTTTTTTCAAATTAACATTTAAAAAATGAAAAAACTGTTTACTCTGTTTTGTTTTTCGGTAGTGCTTGCTTTCAATAGTCAGGCTCAAGCCCCTAAAAATGCCCTATTCGAGCATTTTACTAACACCGATTGCGCGCCTTGTGCAGCTCAAAATCCGGTCTTTGAAGCCAATATCCTAAAAACCAACCCCCGAAAAGTGTACCACATCGCGTACCACTCGAGTTTTCCCGGTCCTACTGACCCTTTTTACTTGTATGCGCAGGCTTCTAACCTCGCCAGACAGCAATATTATGTCGTACAGGGAGTGCCTAACATGATTTTGAACGGAAATTTCAAGTCGCAAAGCCCCGCAGTATATACGCAAGCTGATGTGGATACTGTCACCAATTTGCAGACAAGTCCCGTGACGGTCGCCGTGAATATGACGGGAACTGCCACTCGCAACGTGCAGGTGGTGGTCAAATCTGTTGGAGCGATTCCGGCAGGTAATTATGTCGTCCTGACGGCAGTAATCGAGCGCGAAAAAAACTTTACAGCCGCTCCGGGCAGCAATGGAGAGAAAGCATTTGTCAATTTATTTCGTAAGATGTTGCCAGACGCAAGCGGTAGCTCCATAGCTTTGAACGCTATCAATCAAGAGTTTACGTTGAATTATACGTTCAACGAAGATGCCGTAATGAACTCCGCAAAATTGGAAGTCATAGCATTTGTACAAAATGTAGATACCAAAGAAGTGCTGAATTGCAACGCCACTTTTTCCGCCAACGGCAATATCACGCCCGGACCAAAATTGGTACTCGGCGGAACTCCAGCCACACCTGGCTCTATTAATATGACGGTGAGCAACGGCGGCACCGCCAGCGAAACATTCAGAATAGAACTTACCTCGACGCAGCCAACAGATTGGGCGGCGGCTTTGAAAGTCAACGGACAGATAAAAGTTGGAGCGGACACTCTTGTATTGGCTTCTGGTCAAACACAAGTCGTCGAAATCGCTGTCACGCCCGGAACGAGTGCAGCCGTCGGAACTTATTTACTAAAAATGAATTCCATCAGCCAACCCAACGCATCGGTAATCGAAAAAACCGCCTACGTTATTTCAAATGTGACGGACTTAATAGTGAACAACTCCGCAAAAACAGCAGCTGGACCAATTCCTTTTCCTGCTGGCTGGCAGAATATTTTCAACGATGCTTTCGTAGCCGCAGGCAGTACCAAACACGCTGGGGCGGACGAAAAACTGTTCACACAAGCGGTTTTAGACAACGCTTTGGGACAAATCAAACACGTTTATTTCAACGTAGGTTGGACTTTTCCAGCTATCACGACAGAACTTGCTGCCAAATTTTCTACTTTTTGTGACAATGGTGGAAATTTTTTCGTGAGTGGTCAAGATGTCGCTTGGGCTGCCTTTTCGCCTACTGCGGGAACTGTCGCCAACGATTATTACAGCGAACCAGCGCAAGATTTTATAAAAAATTACTTGGGTGCCGACTATGTAGATGACGGCGTTTCGAGCGATAATAAATGGATTGCAGAAACTACCGATGGACTTTACAACGGTTTTGGTACTTCCACAATTACCAATTTCTACACGGGTACTAACTTTTTTCCAGATAACTTGACTGCTTACGGGACAGGAAAAATCATCGCTCGCTATGTAGCCAATAATGCAAGCAAAGTAGCGGGCGTTAGAAACTCAAATGGGACTTGGAAGACCGTTTATTTCGCTCCGGGCGTGGAGATGTTGAATACAATAAAGCGCAAAGATATGTTGAAACTGACTTATCAGTGGTTTCACGGCATCGTTTCTAACGACGAAATTGACGCTCGATTCCAACAAATTGGTCGCTGCTATCCGAATCCCGCCAACGGATTTACGATGGTGCCTGTCATCAACGTAAAAAATAACTTGACGCTTCAAGTCAATGACGCAAGCGGCAAGCTCATCAAATCGGTAACTGTGCCAGCCAACAGCGAAGAATTTCGCTTGGATACACGCGACCTACAGACGGGTACATACTTCTACCAACTCTCTGACGGCAGCAAATTGATTGATACTCAAGCATTAAATATTGTCAAGTAAAACGCGGTTTTTTATTGCAAATATAAAAAAGCCTTTTTGTGAACACCGTCACAAAAAGGCTTTTTTTATGTATAAATGAAAGGCGTAATCGTAAAAATATATCTTGAATATTGGCACGATAATCCAACAATAATACTATTTATAAAAATCTTTTTTAGCTCCGAATATTGCCCTTTAAAAAAATTTATGACTTCTTTTCACAGCTTCGAGGGAAATACATCTGTCCAATTTCTTATTTTTAGGAATAATATTTTTTTTATCTTAATTTCTAAATGACGAACTCTATTTTTAATAATTATTTTTCTAAAAATATCTGTTTTTTTGTTACTTTTGCAAAGTGTTTTAATGCGAACTTAAAGCAAAAAGCTATCTGAAGCATATTTTAGTGAAAAATAAAATTTTTAACAAAATATTTTTTGGATATTTATAAACAAATTAAAATTTTATCCTGTGGCATTAATTAAATCTATATCCGGTATTAGAGGGACGATTGGTGGAGTTTCCGGACATAACCTTACGCCAACAGATATTGTGGAGTGCGCGGCGGCTTTCGGAACTTGGGTTCTTCAAAACGAAAAAAATGCTAAAATTGTAATCGGTCGTGACGCACGAATTTCGGGAAATATGGTAAATCAACTTGTCACACAAACGTTGATTTCTCTGGGAATTGACGTTGTAGATTTGGGGCTTTCTACCACTCCGACGGTCGAAATAGCTGTGCCGCTCGAAGAAGCAGGAGCGGGAATTGTCATTACAGCGAGCCACAATCCCAAACAATGGAACGCACTAAAATTTTTGAACGAAAAAGGCGAATTTATTTCGGCAACCGACGGAGCTGATATTTTGAGTTTGTTAGGGACGGATAAAATCACATTCGCAACTGTGGACAATCTGGGCAGCTATCAAATAAATAATACTTATATTCAGACACACATCGACCAAATCCTTGCGCTACCGTTGGTGGACAAAGATGTGATAAAGTCCAAAAATTTTAAGATAGTGGTAGATGTCGTCAATTCTACAGGCGCGATTTCGATAATTCCACTTTTAGAACAGCTTGGCTGTGAGGTAATTACGTTGTTCGGAGAGATGACGGGACAATTTGCACACAATCCAGAGCCGCTTTCTGAAAATTTGCAAGAACTCTCGAAGGCCGTTGTTTCGAGTCGCGCGCATCTCGGTATCGCAGTCGATCCCGATGTGGATAGGCTCGCTTTTGTCTGCGAAGACGGCGAAATGTTTGGCGAAGAATACACATTGGTCACGATTGCCGACTATGTACTCAATCACAAAAAAGGAAATACGGTATCAAATTTGTCTTCCACAAAGGCGTTGGCAGATGTCACAGAAAAGCACAAAAGTGAATATTTTTCTTCCGCAGTTGGTGAAGTAAATGTGGTCGAAAAAATGAAAGCCGTCAATGCCGTAATCGGTGGCGAGGGCAACGGCGGCGTTATTTATCCAGAGCTTCACTACGGTCGAGATGCAATGGTAGGTGTAGCTTTGTTTCTGACGCAGTTGGCAATATTCGGAAAATCAGCATCTTTTTTGCGTTCACGTTATCCTTCTTATTTTATTTCTAAAAATAAAATTGAGTTCCAAAGTGATGTAGATTTAGGTGATATTTTTGATAAATTGCAAGAAAAGTATAAAAAATCGCAAATTAATACCGAAGACGGACTAAAAATTACGCTTCCTACTGGCGAGTGGATTCACTTGCGCCGCTCCAATACAGAGCCGATAGTTCGGATCTACTCCGAAAGTAACTCGGAAGTAGTCGCTGGAAATTTGACCCAAAAGATAAAAGCAGATATAACAGATATTTTGCAGTCTAAACAAATTTAAAAATTAAATATTGAGTGTTATGCGGATTTATTTGGATAATGCCGCTACAACAGAAGTTGATACCGAAGTATTAGAGGCGATGCTCCCCTATCTCAAAGGAAATTTCGGAAATCCTTCGTCTATTCATTCGGAGGGTCGCATCGCTCGTGCTGCCATCGAATCTGCCCGTAAAAATGTGGCGAAATTAATTGGTGCTTCCATCGGCGAGATTTTTTTCACTTCGGGCGGCACCGAAAGTAACAATATGGCGCTCAAATGTGCGGTTCGAGATTTGGGCGTAACAAGAATCATTAGTTCCAAAATCGAACACCACTGCGTGCTGCACTCCGCCGAATCACTCCAAAAACAAAAAATTCAGCTTGATTTCGTCGCTTTAGACACCAAAGGTAGAGTACTGCTCGACGAGTTGGAGTCTTTGCTGGCTCAAACTCCGCACCAGAAAACTTTGGTATCGTTGATGCACGCAAACAACGAGATTGGAACTAAAATAAATTTAGAAAAAATTGCTGCTTTGTGCCATAGTTACAATGCATACTTTCATAGCGATACCGTACAAACGGTCGGTCACTTTCCGATAGATGTCGAAAAAATAAAATTGGATTTTTTGTCGGGTTCTGCGCACAAATTTCATGGTCCGAAGGGCGTAGGCTTTATTTATATCAGTAAGGAAAACCAAATCCAGCCATTTATTGATGGTGGTTCGCAGGAGCGAAACATGAGAGGCGGCACCGAAAATATATCTGGCATCGTAGGACTTTCCAAGTCTTTGGAGCTGGCGGTACGAGATATGCAAACTCGAAGAGAAAAAATAGAAAGCCTTAAAAATCAATTAGTTAGCGAACTTTTGAGCAACTTTGAAGATATAAAATTCAATGGCGACTGGGCGGGCGACACGCTTTACACCGTGTTGAGTGTTTCATTTCCTAACACTACAAAAACAGATTTGTTACTCTTGAATTTAGATATTGCAGGCATCAGCGCAAGCGGCGGAAGCGCGTGCAGCAGCGGAGTTGATGCGGGTTCTCACGTTTTGGCGGCTATCGACTCCAGTGATTTGAGGCGAACTATCCGCTTTTCTTTCTCCCACCACAACACTTCGGAGGAAATTAATTTTTTAGTTAATACACTCAAAATGTATTTAAAATAAAAAATAATACCGAATCTGTGACATTTAATTTTATTAGTCACAAATTCGATATTATTGTAAATTACAACTTACTTCTTTAATCCAATTTTGTAATCACTAATTTCTGTGTAATCGTCCGATAATAGTTTGAAAGTCGCACATAATAAATGCCGTCGTTCAGGGTTTCAAAATTATAATCTATCTTATTTTCACCTTTTTTCATTTGCTTTTTCTCATTCATCATCACATTTCCTAAACTATTCATCACCATTATAGACGTTTCGGTGTCGTGTTTGGAGTCAAAAAATA
>JAYWGG010000190.1:0-5491 GCA_043778415.1 Saprospiraceae bacterium | reverse complement strand
TCCCAACTCGTAGGTACATACTTGCTCTCCGACCGCCACTCCACACAGTCCCCCACACACAAGCCCGACTTGTCTGTACTAAATAAAGACCGACTGCCGCAACGCCGAGAAATGATTGGATAACCATTGTAGCAGGAGTCTATTCCAACGGGAGTGTCATTATTTTCCCAATAAATATACGTAACCCAATGATTCCAGTTGATAGAACTATCTATATCTTTATCTACAATAAATGTAACTTGCTCTTGATTCACGGGGCTGATAATTCTAACATACGGAGCTAATTTGCCCCAATAAAATTTTACGTTGTGCTGTATCGGCTCCCCACTGTATAGCCATTTTAAAGTTACGGTATCTCCTATACAAGAGGTATCTAATTTAGGATTGCCCGAAGTTGGTTGGAAATTTTTAAGATTAGAAGTTAGGTAGCATTGGTTATAAGAAGGGGTAGAAAAAGATAGAATAATGAAAAGTAGCATTGCCATCACAATAAAATTTTTCATGGATAAGGTTTTAAATTGTGAGAAAAGCGTGTTACCAGCCTTTACAGACTGGTAACACGTCGATAATAGCATTGACAGAAAATTTATTGCTTTACCAATTTTCCAATATAGTCATTACCTCGTTCAGTACTGACACGGTAGTAATACAAGCCACTTGGAAGGTCGGGCAACGAAATCAACACATCACGGCTGCCTCCAAAGTCACGCCTTTGGAGTAGGACTGCTCCATTCATATCCATAATCAGAATTTTATCAATTTTTTCTTCCTCCCGATTCAAATGGAACGTTACATTGCCGAGCGTCGGATTCGGAAATACATTCAGCACGTCAGTTGCTTGTATCGCCACTCCCTTACTCGGAGTTTGTATTATTTCTCCGCCGTCAGACAGAATACCTCCCAATGTTTCCGCATCATCTGTTGACCCCGAAGGAGATTTTACTAAACAACCATGACAAGCGGTACTAATCTTAAAAAATGACTCTTGGTACGACTCCCCACACATATTGTGTACGGTCAATCGTACTTTGAACCTTTTATTTACCCTATCTAAATCCGATAAATTGTAGAAATATGCACCAGGAAGTAGTGTATTAAAGTTTACTGAACCTAAAGAACCTGTAGTGGGTGTATTGACACCATTGTATTGATAGCCTGTTGGCAGAACGCTGCCCGTGATTGGATTGGTTTCCCAAAGATTCACACGATAATAATCAAGTGATCCAAAATTACTTGTAATCATATTGTCAAAAACCAATGCACATGTAAAGTCATAAATTTCAACGCCGTCTGGATTCATAGACCTTAACACCGTCATACTTCCTTTAGCCAGCTTAAACTCTGCATTAGACGGCGACTCGCTCCCTAAATTAATACACTTGTATGCTGGGTCGCTCCAACCATAAAAATTCCTTGCCTCCATCTTTATCTGATACCACTTTCCGGGATTGGTCATCTGCAGAAAAAATAAACTTCGCAAATCATAAGCACTTGTAAAAGAAACGAGTTGCGGCAAAGAAGCCACAATCGTACCTACACAGTTGGGAGTGGTTTCAAAAATCTGATATCTCATTTGAGTAATGGGAGCTGTATTCGTAGGACTGGTACTGGTGTTGTTGAGTGATAAATCAGGCGTACAGGTAAATAAATTTATCGGATTATCCCCACTTCCATTGATGAGCGCGCTGGCGGTTGGTCGGCAATCGCCGATGGTAATAATCTCACCGTTGGTTTCCTGCCACCCACTACAGTTGGTATGAACGGCGACTTTTATCCGATATTTTCGCCCTACCACAAAGGGGAAATTGACGGTAGAGGCATCAATGACTTGACCGTCGTAGCTCTCACAGACCCAGCCACTGTTCCACCAGACTCCGCCAGTCCAAGACCCATTTTTTGTCACCTCATAAATGCTGAGGTAATAGGCACGCACATAGCCTTTCGTGACGCTGTTGAGCCGAAACGAAGTGCCGGGAGAGGGGCATGTACTGACATCTGAAAGTGTAAAGTTGGAATAATCTTGGTTCGCAAAATTGACGGACACTGTTTTCGTCCGCGTTTCTACTACCGTAAAAAAAGGATAATCTACTGACACTGCAACGTGAAGAGTAAATACGCCACTTCTATTCCAGATGACTGTTACCGTTCTTCCGTCGTCGGTGACGGTTGCTGTGCCTGCATCAGCAGGAATCACCTGCACCGTGGCACCTCGACAAGACCCGAAAATAACTGGAAAAATGTAATCTTGGGCGACCTTATTGCTGACGCAAGTAGCAAAATCGGCTTTCCAACAATCTCTCGCTGGAGTAATATTATCACCGTCTTCATTGGTGGTGATAATTTTTTGTGCTTCCATGGGCAATGTCATAGACACTAAACCCAGAAACAACATGAATTTGATAAATTTAAACATAATTTTGTGTTTACGATGTAATAAAAAAAAATTCATTCCACACTCACACAAGTTCGCATTTTCCGGAAAAACGCTTACCTTTGGGGGTCGTGTAGTAAACCGCCCGTGTTTGTATATTCGCAGCTATTGAATATCAAGACCTAACATGGGTAATTACCAACGATTTTATAGGGTGAGCAGCTTGCAGGTTGCTCGCCTTTTTTTATTAATTTTGTATTTCTTTTTGCAACAAAAAATACAGAATCAATTTATAACTATTTTTTTTTAGACTTTTTTTTGGCTTGGCATGATCAGAATAGATAACCAAAAAAGTTAGCCTTTCACTCTAATTAAACGTAAATATACGACTACTTTTGTGAAAAAAAAAATGTGTTAAAGTTTTGTTAAAGTTTAGCATATTTTAGTTAAAGTTTTTTGGATATTTTTATGTTTTTATGTTTTTTATTTGCCGCTTTTAGTGACATATAGAAACAAAAAAGTTAGTATATTGCTTTATTATAGCGAAAATATACGATTATTTTTTAGAAAAAAACTATATTAAAATTTTGTTAAATTTTAATATAGTTTAGTTAAATTTATTTTGGTTACTTTTTAGAAAAAAAATTTATTTGCTGCGTTCTGTGACATACACCACCAATTCCTCCAATGCGCTGCGGGACGGCGAGGGCGGAAAGCTGTGAAGTAGCTCGAAGGCTTGGCTGCGGTATTGGAGCATCGCAGCAGTGGCGTACTCCAAGCCTCCGCTTTGGCGCACGAAAGCGATGACTTCAGCTACGCGCTCCGGCTCTTCGTTGTGTTGCTTGACGATGTTGATGATGCGTTTTTTGTCGGCGGTGCTGGCTTTGTCCAATGCGTAGATGAGGGGAAGCGTCATTTTTTTTTCTTTGATGTCAATGCCGAGTGGTTTTCCGATTTCGGCGGTGCCGAAGTCGAATAGGTCGTCCCGAATCTGGAAAGCGATGCCTATTTTTTCACCAAAAAGTCTTACTTTTTCAATCTGCGCGGGGTCGGTGCTGGTAGAGGCTGCGCCTGCGCTGCAAGCGGCGGCGATGAGCGAAGCCGTTTTTTTGCGGATAATATCGTAGTAAATATTCTCTTGTATGTCCAAACGGCGGGCTTTTTCGATTTGGAGCAACTCGCCTTCGCTCATCTCGCGGACGGCAGTAGAAACGATGTGAAGTATCTGAAAGGCGTTGTTTTCGACTGCCATCAGAAGCCCTTTGGAGAGCAAATAATCGCCGACGAGGACGGCGATTTTGTTTTTCCAGAGCGCGTTGATAGAGAAAAATCCGCGCCGCTCGTAGGAGTCATCTACCACGTCGTCGTGCACAAGCGTAGCGGTATGCAGGAGTTCGACGAGGGAGGCAGCCGTGTATGTGTTGTTGTTAATTTCGCCACAGATTTTGGCGGACAAAAAGACAAACATCGGGCGTATCTGTTTACCTTTGCGCTTCAAAATGTAGTTGGTCACTTTGTCGAGCAGTGGAGTTTGGCTGCGCATTGCGTCGCGAAAATGTTTTTCAAATATTTTCAATTCTGCTTCTATGGGCGTTTTGAAAGTGTCGGGCGATACTGCAGTCATAAAATTATGTTAAAATAAATTGAAAAATAAAAATAAAATAGCTACTTTTTTTTTATTTTTCAATTAAAATGATACGTTAAAAACAAAGAAAATAAAAAATAGTCTATTTTTTTCTTCTACAAAAATGAAATAGTTCATTTTTATTTATTTTTGAAGCAAACTATTTAAATTTTTCACACTCTTTAAACAGATTTTAGACAAAAATAGTTTCCAAAAGAAATTTACCATGAGCCAAAAAAATAATCCTTATGCGGCATTTAAGATGCCCGAATTTCGGCTTTACTGCGCCACTCGATTTTTTATTACAATGGCTCTTTCGCTGCCGCCTGTGCTGTTGGGCTGGCGACTGTACGAACTCACACAGGACGAATTGGTGTTGGGCAACGTTTTTTTGGCAGAGGTAATTCCCGCGCTGGCTATCTCGCTTTTTGCGGGTCACTTCGTGGACTTGGCGGATAAGCGGAAGTTGCTCCTGACGTGTTTTGGCGGCTATTTGCTTTATGCAATAGCGTTGTTAGGTGCGACATCGGATTGGGCAACCGACCACATCGGGCAACAATCGGTCATTTACGCGGTGTACGGCATTATTTTTTATGGCGGCGTGATAAGCGCGTTCAGTGGTCCGGTGGGTTTTGCGATGATGCCGCAGCTCGTCCCCCGCGATTTGCTCGTCAATGCGTCGTCGTGGAGCAGCACGTCGTGGCAAGTGGGCAGCATCGTCGGTCCCGCCATTGCGGGTTGGAGTTACAGTTGGATAGGAATAAGTTGGTCGCTTTCACTGATGCTGGCGTTTGTGTTGGTGGGGATAGTTTGCATTTACAGGATTTCTGCGAAACCTCCCGCCCATACCCAAAAGGACGGCGAAACGATTTGGCAAAGCCTTTCTATCGGACTCAATTTTGTTTTTAGGACGAAAGAAGTGCTGGCGGCTTTGTCGTTGGATATGTTTGCGGTGCTGTTTGGCGGGGCGGTTGCGCTGCTTCCTGTGTTCGCCAAAACTATTTTACAAGCTGGTCCTGAAGGTTTGGGCTTGTTGCGCTCCGCTCCAGCGATAGGTACTTGCCTGACGCTGATTGCGATGGCGTATTTTCCAATCGGTAAAAATCCGGGCGTGAAGTTGCTTGTCGCCGTCTTCGGCTTCGGCGTGAGTATGATAGTTTTTGGGCTGTCAAAAAATATTTACCTTTCTTTTGGGTGCTTGTTTGCGAGCGGAATGTTGGACGGCGTGAGCGTCAATATTCGGAGGAATATCCTTCAGCTCAAAACTCCCCACGAGATGCGCGGTCGTGTAGCGTCCGTCAATTCGATGTTTATCGGCTCGTCCAATGAGTTGGGCGGCTACGAGTCTGGTCTGACGGCGCGGCTGATGGGAGCGGTGCCAGCCGTCGTGATGGGCGGTTGCCTGACGTTGGGAGTGGTGATTGCTACATGGTTTTCGGCACCTGCGCTGCGTGCGATGGAGTTGGAAGAATGAAAAAATGGTATTTTGGGACACG
>JAYWGG010000189.1:0-1993 GCA_043778415.1 Saprospiraceae bacterium | reverse complement strand
CGACGAACTTTACCGCGTTTCATCACTTGAATATCTTCGATGTTGGGAGAAGCCATCGGAAAAATACGCTCTACTCCAACGCCGTTGGAAATCTTGCGAACAGTGAAGGTTTTGTTATTTCCTTCGCCGCCGATTTGTATCACGTCGCCTCTAAATGCCTGAACGCGCACCTTGTCACCCTCAATAATTTTGTAGTTCACGATAATCGTATCGCCAGAGCGGAACGGCGTAAGTTCTTTTACTTTGAGCATTTGCTCCTGTACGAATTTTATAGCATCCATTGTATTTGACTATTTTTTTCAGTGTGTACTGATTTTTTTAATTTCAGGCTGCAAAGATACGTTTTATTTTTATACTGCTGCACTTTTCTCACAAAATTTCTTAAAAATATTTTTAGCCGCGCTTTTTTTAATCCTTTTTTGGTTTTAGACGTTTAAGTAGAAAATAAAACAAAATGAAAATTATTGGTAAGACGGGCGTTTTGCTCGTCAATCTCGGCACTCCCAACTCGCCTAAACGCGGCGATGTTTATACGTATCTCAAACAATTTTTGCTCGACCCGCGCGTGATTGATTTTCCTTGGCTGCCCCGGAATATATTGGTGCGTGGGATTATTGCGCCTTTTCGCTCGGGCAGCTCTGCCAAACTCTACAAAAGACTTTGGACTGAAAACGGTTCGCCGCTCAAGTTTTATGGCGAGCGACTTGCCAAACAAG
Organism: Saprospiraceae bacterium; assembly: GCA_043778415.1. Lineage (GTDB taxonomy): Bacteria > Bacteroidota > Bacteroidia > Chitinophagales > Saprospiraceae > JAYUHK01. Next base: position 1,277 of record JAYWGG010000189.1, on the reverse strand, counting down.
TCCAAACCACCCTTGGCGACGAGTACGTCGTGGAGTTGGCAATGCGCTACCAAAATCCGTCCATCGAAAGCGCGCTCGAAAAACTGATGTCACAAAAAGTGAATAGAATTATTGTTTTTCCACTTTTTCCGCATTATGCGTCGGCTTCTACGGGCAGCGTCCATGAGGAAGTGATGCGGCTACTTTCCAAACGGCAGGCGATTCCGAGCGTTCATTTGGTCAATTCTTATTACGATTATGAGCCTATGATTGACGTATTTGTGGAAAATGCGCTGTCGCAATTTGATGTAAAATCTTACGACCATATTTTGTTTAGTTTTCACGGACTTCCGCAACGCCAGCTTCGCAAAGCCGACGAAAGCTGCAAGCATTGTATGAAAGTAGAAAATTGTTGTGAAAAAATCACACTCAACAACCAGTTTTGTTATTCGGCTCAATGCCACGACACGGCGTTTTTGATTGCCAAAAAATTGGGTCTTTCCCGCGAGCAATTTACGATTTGCTTCCAGAGCCGACTCGGGCGCGACCCTTGGGTGAAGCCTTACACGAGCGACATCATTGAGCATCGTGCGAAAGTGGTCGGAGATAAGCGGTTGCTCGTTTTTTGTCCAGCTTTTGTGGCAGATTGTTTGGAAACTACGGTCGAAGTTTGCTACGAATATAAGGAGGAATTTGAGGAATTGGGCGGCGAACATCTTGATTTGGTGCCGAGCCTCAACGACCAACCTAAATGGGTGCAAGCGGTAGCTGATTACATCAAACACAGCTAAAAGTGCGGTAATAATTTATATTTTTTCCAATCTTGATATGAATTTTCGTTGCAGGCGCAAGTCGGCGACAGTGGTTTTGTTGAGTTTGCTCAATACGTTGGCGGTTTCAAATTTTTTATTAAATTCATAATATGTGACAGCGTAATAACCCAAAAATGGTAAAATAAGCAAACACAACCAAACTATTAATTGATTGAAAATACCTGCGAAAATCAGCAAAAAAAGATAGTAAATTAAGTACAAAAGCAAACTACTACCAATCAAGACGGGCGTAAAAAACTCTACGTGGTCAGCCGAAACACGCTTGTTGGCAATGCGTTGGGCGAGAGAAACGGGCAAAATATTACCGATATAACCTATGGTAGCAGGCAAAAATCCGAGAACTCTGGCTGTTTGATTTTTCCAACCTATTGGAATATTTTTAGCCAAAATATCGTCTTTTATACTGTTTTCGTCTAATTTTTTGAAATAATCTGCTGTTTCTTTTTTCCAAAATACTTTTTCGTC
>JAYWGG010000188.1:0-1997 GCA_043778415.1 Saprospiraceae bacterium | reverse complement strand
CGGCTGTGTTCAGCTTGTCCGTCCGAAATTGCGCCTGCAAATAAATATGATAATTTTGATAAAATTCATAACTCGCATCAGCTTGTACGGACGTAATATTTTTCAGATTGCCTTGCCCAATAAAATTGCCATAGTCGGCATTTCGAGTAATATAAGTTTTAGTAATATTCCCACCATTGTTATCGGTCGCCGCAAAATCGTCCCCAAATTTATAATTCATTACCTGCGCTCGAAAAAGGATTTTTGCCGTAGGTGCGTAATTTACTTTGAAGATAAATTCTTTAAAATTTGCTCCAAGCGGGTGTGCCAGAGGCAGATTGTTGTGCGTATAGTTGCCCGTAGAGTCGTCGTGCGTATAAGCGTAAGGGCGTACTTGGTTGTATTCGGCTTGAAGGTCGAGATGCTCCACCCCAAAGGCGTTGAAATATTTGATGCCGGCTTGAATGCCGTATTTATTTCCCCACCAGCCACGTCCGCTGCCGAAAAGCTCTTTCGCCACAAACTCATCTAATAAAAACTGCGTGTAAACTGAAAAATGATTCAAAAAGTTCCATCGGGCATTCGCGCCCAACATCACATTATCGGGGCTTCCGATGGAGTGTTCGACGGCGCGGTAAATGATAAGCGGATTGAGATATTGGAGTTCAAAATAATTTTTTCGACCAAAAATAACGGTTTCAAAAATTCCTACGCTGATGTTTTTAGTCAGATTGGCACTCAAATAATGCGCTGCAAAATACTTCTTATCCCCCAACCTATCGCCCGAGTTATTAGCAGGATTGACTCCAAGTTCAGCAAAAATATTTTGGTAGTGAAGTTTCCAAAACCGTGTGTTGAGTTTGAGATACAGATAATTGGGCGCGAAATCGGACAAAAAAAGCGAGCGGTAGCCGTCGCCGATAAAATTGGGTCCATGCCCAAGTTGGACGCTGACGTGCTTGCTGATGTGTACGCCGAGGTAGCCAGTCGCTCGAAAATAATCGTAGCCCTGAAATTTGTTGGATACACGGCTCGTATAACTTTTGTAAAATCCCGCTTGCGGCACAGAGTTGAATTTTTGGACATATTCGGTCAGGTATTTGGGGTAACTTTCCTGATTTTCGAGCAGTTCGGTGTGAAAATAAATTCGCTCGTCTATGCCTCCATGCAGCGTAAATCCACGCGTATTGCTGATGACCAAATTTTTATTTTGAAAGTCCTTACCGACCGAAAAATTCAGAATAGGGTTCAGTCGCACATAAAAATCTTTGCGGTCGTACTCCCACAAATTAGCTGGCGTTTTGTAAAAATAACCTAACAATGGTTTTTCTCTCTCTTCGTAAAGGTTGCTTTCGCCGTAGCCTATTGAAGTCGTTTTTTCTTTTTCGTAAGAATAAAAAGTGGCGTTGGGCGAAGAGGCTGCTGTATCAATACGAGCCACAGACTCTGTCACATTATTGCGGTTATTTCCTTTTTTTTCTATCGTCCATTCGTTGTTATTGCGGTAAATATCTCTCAAATCGGACTTATCAAGCGGTGAAAGCGCGCCCAAACTATCGGCTTTTAGGGCAGTTTCGACGGCATCTTTTCGGTAAAAACCTTTCAACGAAAGGTGTAAGTCATCACTTCCACCGTACAAAATTTGCAAACGCTCCACGATTTCTTCCTCCCGAGATTGGATAGGGAGTTGGCTGCTTTGAGCAAACATCTGCGAGGCAGCAGCTACGAATAACAGAAAAAGAGTAAATATTTTAGTCACAAAGTTGTTTTATTTTAATTTATTATTTTGCATTTTTTTTGTACCAACTATTTCGCGTCCGATACTTTCGTAGTAAAAATTTTCTTCTTGGATTTGCTCCAAATCGTAGAGATTTCTTCCGTCAAAAATAATTGGGTTTTTGAGCAATTCTCTCATCACTTTGAAGCTCGGAGTCCGAAAAACGCTCCACTCCGTCGCTATCGCCAGCGCGTCGGCGGAGATAAGAGCTTCGTACTGGTCGGCAGCATAAAAAATGCGG
>JAYWGG010000187.1:0-5598 GCA_043778415.1 Saprospiraceae bacterium | reverse complement strand
ATTTGAAACTTGGCGAGTATTTTGACCTCCGATTTTTACCAACCTTATCATTTGGAGAACGCAACTTACGCTACTTTGCCCCTCGCGAAACCGTCAATTATACAGAGCGAAAAGTCGAATCCGTGTTCGTAGAGTTGCCTTTTCACGTCCGCTACAAGTCCGCTCCTTACAACGATATGCGCGCCTTCGTCATCACTGGCGTGAAGTATTCTTTCGACGTAGCGAGCGACTCTCGAAGCCGCCAAAGCAAGAACATCGTCAAAATTTCTCCGACTGATTTCAGTGTAGAAGTCGGTGCTGGCATACAGTTTTTCTTTCCTTATTTTATTTTTTCACCCGAAATAAAATTCTCACAAGGCTTGAGCAATTCACTTATTTTTGACAATAAATTGGAGCAATCCAGTGTTATCGAAAAACTTTACTCGCGGGGTTTCACACTTTCACTGCACTTTGAGGGATAAAAAATTTAAAAATTGTGCCGAAATAACTTATAAAAAAAGCTAATATTGTGACTATCAATATTAGCTTTTTCGTTAAATAGACTTTTCGTTAGTCCGCTTTGTCGTAGTCTTCGTAGCCTAACTTTTCTATCTTTTCGTATTTCATCACCACTTCATTGTTCAGTTTTTCTTTGAACTTGATGATACGTTGGAGCAGTACAGCATCGTCGGTAGCGAGGATTTGGACGGCTAAAATCGCTGCGTTTTTCGCTGCGTTGAGAGCGACGGTAGCAACTGGTACGCCGTTGGGCATTTGTAAAATAGACAAAATAGAATCCCAACCATCAAGTGAATTACTCGATTTTACGGGAACTCCGATGACCGGCAGCGGCGACAAAGCGGCTATCATGCCCGGCAAATGCGCGGCTCCGCCTGCACCTGCGATGATGATTTTTATTCCTCGATTGTGTGCATTTTTGGCGAAATCATACAATCTTTCTGGGGTTCTGTGTGCCGATACGAAAGTGACTTCAAAGTCAATATCGAAATCTTTGAGGCAGTCGGCTGCAGCACGCATCACAGGCAAGTCCGAATCCGAACCCATCACAATAGCAATTTTTACTTTTTCCATTTGGTGTTATTTAGAAATAACTTTTAAATTATTTTTTACAAATAATGCTTTTTGTGACAATAATTCAGGATTGTCACAAATTATCGTAACATGACCCATTTTTCGGTCAGGTTTAGTAGTTTTTTTTCCGTAAATGTGAACGTAAACGCCTTCCAAAGCCAAGCATTTTTCTATTCCTTGATAAATCGGCGCGCCCTCATAATTCTTTTCGCCCAACAAATTCAACATTCTTGCAGGCTGAATAATACGAGTGCTGCCAAGCGGAAGGTTCAAAATACCGCGTAAATGCTGCGCATATTGTGAAGTAAAACAGTTTTCGATGGTCTGATGTCCGCTGTTGTGGGGTCGCGGAGCTACCTCATTCACCCAAATCTCGCCCTGCCGAGTCAAAAACATTTCGACCGCCAACACGCCACAGATATCAAAAGACTTTGCCGTGTGGTAGGCTATTTCTTTCGCTTTATGTGCTATTTCGGCGGTCACATTTGCGGGACTTATGACCAAATCCACCAAATTGGCAGAAGGGTCAAAATCCATCTCGACGGCATCGAAAGCCACACATTCGCCTCGCCCATTTTGCGCAACGATGACAGAAAGTTCTTTGTCAATGTCCGCTAAATCTTCTACTACGGAAGCTCCCAAAAGTAAATTTTGTAAATCATTTTCGCTCCGAATAATGGCTACGCCTTTGCCGTCATAGCCAGCCGTGCGCGTTTTTTGGACAAAAGGAAATTGGATTTTACCTTCTGCAACAGCTTTCAAAATCTCACTTTTGTTCTCAAAAAGTTGGTACTGCGCACTAACTATCTGGTGTTTCTCAAAAAATTGTTTTTGCAAACCTTTGTCTTGTATTATTCTCAATGCCGATGGTTTGGGGTGGACTTTTACTCCTTCGGAGGCTAATTTTTCGAGTGCATCTACATTGATATGCTCTATCTCAATCGTGACGACCTCTAAATTTTTACCAAAATTATAGACATCTTCAAAGTTTTTGAAATCTCCACAAGTAAATTTTGTGGCGTAAGGTGCAGCCGGAAAATCATCGCTCGCGTCTAAAATATGAATCTCCAAATGCCAATCGGCGGCAGCTTGCACAAGCATTTTCCCCAACTGTCCAGCTCCGAGAATACCAAGTTTGAAATTGGGTTGAAATGCCATGATTATTTTTTATTTTTTATTTTTTAGTTTTTTCTTCAAAGGTACGACGGAAAAGTGAATAATTTAATAATTTTCGATTCGGTGATTTAAGAGGCAAATTGCCGAAGCCTGCTCACTTTATTCCATAAAAATTAACAACTGCAACCAATACCAAACAAATTTATTTCATTTTATTTTGTTTTTTTTTGCAAAATAAAAATTTAAAATGGTGCGGATAAATATATTTTTTCTACATTTGCTAAACATTGTATTTTTAACTAAACTTTTTACAACTAAATTATTGTCAAATGAAAAAATTGTATTTTCTATTTTCTTTGCTCTTTTTGTTTGGATTTGAGGCTTCCGCACAAGACAGAGTGGTATCTGGTTCAGTGACTGACAAGGCGGACGGCTCCTCTTTGGTCGGCGTGAACGTACTCGGAAAAGGCAGTTCCAACGGAACTCAAACCGATTCGGACGGCAAATTTTCACTCAAAGTGTCTAACGCTGTCAAAACTTTGGTCATCTCTTATGTCGGCTACACGACACAGGAAGTGGCAGTGCCTGCCAATGGCAACGTACAGATTATGCTCGCCTCCAACTCCAACGAACTCGGCGAGGTCGTGGTTTCGGTCGGTAGCCGCAACACGCAACGGACGGTCATAGACGCTCCGATTCCAGTAGATATTCTTTCTGCCAGAGATTTGCGCTCTACGGGTCAGCAGACTTTTGACAAGGCTTTGCAGTACCGCGTGCCGTCTTTCAACACCGTCAATACTCCTGTAAATGACGCTACCACATTGCTCGACCCTTACGAAATTCGCAATATGGGACCGAGCCGTACTTTGATTTTAATTAATGGCAAACGTAAGAATTTGTCCTCTTTGCTCTATGTCCAGTTTTCTCCGGGTCGTGGCGAAACAGGTGTAGATTTGTCGGCAATTCCTCAAGAAGCGATTGAGCGGGTAGAGATTTTGCGCGACGGAGCTTCTGCTCAATACGGCTCTGATGCCATCGCTGGCGTTATGAACGTTATTTTGAAAAGTAAGTACGATTTCAGCTCTTTGAACCTGAACACTGGAATTACAAGCGCAGGTGACGGCTTAACCTATGGCGCATCTTTGAACAGTGGGTTCAGCAGCGACAAAGGTTTTCTTAACTATACCATCGGCGTGAGCCAACAAGGAAACGCAGTGCGTTCTGGTACAGTAGATGTGCCGACGGAAATTGCTACCTTTGGAGGAAATCCTGCTCAAGACGCTCTGATTACAGCTTATTTGAAAGACTACCCAACGGGTGGAAATATCAATGGAACGGCAGAAGTGACTGCGGCAAAATTTTTAATCAATGGTGGTTTGAATTTTGGCGAAAAAGGTCAGCTCTATGCAAACGCAGCGATAGTGAGCAAAAAAGCGATTTCAAATGCTAACTTCAGAACGCCTTATTGGAGACAAGACCGTGGACTGTTGCACAATGTTACTGACAATGGTGGTAAAAATTATCTTACCGCAGCGACTTTGGCTTTCCCTTCAGACGGTGTTGATTTATACAGAGGTTATATCGGTTATATGCCTACATTTGAAGGCGACTTGACCGATTTCAACGGAACTATCGGCGCAAAAGACGAAATAAATGGTTGGAAAACAGACGTTAGTTTGACCACTGGCGGCAACTCACAATTATACACCGTCAATAATACCGTCAATCGGTCTTTGGGAAAAGGAAGCCCAACATCTTTCAAGCCGGGCGGATATAGCTTCAACCACCTCGTAGGAAATATGGACGTATCCAAGACTTTGACCGAAGGTTTGTCACTTGGCTTCGGTATAGAAGCGCGGACTGAAACCTACAAAATCGTCGCTGGCGATACCGCTTCTTACACGGGTCAAGGGTCTAACTCTTTTCCGGGTATTGACGCTGTAAATGCGAAGACCAATTCTCGCTCCAATTTGGGCGGATACATAGATGTGAACTACGATGTGACCAAAGATTTCTTAATCAACGGAACTTTTCGTTCCGAAAAATACTCGGATTTCGGCAATGCAAACGTTTACAAAATCGCTTCTCGTTACAAATTATTGGACGATAAAATAGTGTTTAGAGGTTCTTTCTCGACAGGTTTCCGTGCTCCAACGCTTCACCAAATCTATGCACAGTCTATACAAGCCTCTTTCGCAGGCGGTACGATTACCACTTCGGGCTTGTTCAACAACGGTAGCTCACAAGCTCGCCAGTTGGGTATTCCGTCGCTTCGTCCAGAAAAATCTACCAATATCTCTTTGGGCTTGGGCTTCAACCCTACCAAAACATTGAGTATTTCATTGGATTACTACAATATCAACGTGAAAGACCGTATCGTATATAGCTCGTCTATTTCTTCAGGCGACACAGCGACCGCGTTGAATAAAATTTTGACCACCAACGGTGTGAGTTCTATCCAGTTTTTTATCAATGGTATCGAAACGACTACGCAAGGACTTGATTTTGTAGCCAGTCAAAGAAATTTGATGGTCGGACCGGGTAAGTTGAGCATCAATCTGGCAGCTAACGTCGTACTTTCCAACAAAATTATTGGCGCGCCAAGCGATCCAACTCCGATTAAAGACGCGGGTTCAAGTATTTTGAACGAGCAAATAAAATCACTTTTGACCGAAAGCCGCCCGCAATTCAAAGCGATTTTCGGTTTGGATTATCAAATTGGTAAATTCAATTTCAATCTTACCAACACCGTGTTTGGCAAAACTGCTTTCCGTGATTTTGACAATGCAAATACAAATATTACTTACATAGACTCTAAAGGAGTTAAAAAGGAAATTAGTGCGATGAACGAAATCAAAGCAGTTTTCAGCCCAGCTGTTGTGACTGATTTGAGTGTTAGCTACATGATAAACGACAAAATCACAGTGACTTTGAATGCCAACAACTTGCTCAATGTGTTGCCAAGTTGGAGTTTGGTTCAAGAAACTGTGAATGCTTCTACCAACGCCTCTGACCAATCAGCGAGAGTAGCTGCGGCTAATGACATTTTGAAGAGTGCAGAAAAAACGTCACTTCTTCGTGGATTTTTGGGCTTCAGCGGTCGCTACGCCATTTTGGGCTACAACGGCTCTCAATTTTCGCAGTTGGGAACTATGCTGAACGCGAATGTAAATATTCGTTTCTAAGTATTTTATTTCCCCCAACAAACATCAAAAAAGCCGCTGCGAGAGAATCTTGCAGCGGCTTTTTTATTAGAAACGAGGGTTTCTATGAATGTCGCTTTTTTCCTATCTTTGCCTCAACACAAAAGCTCTAAAAACTATTCTGATTATTTTTTGTTTCAAAAGCATTGGATAAAATTTAAAAAATTAGATGAAAGTAACGCAATATTTTGAGAAATCCGCAGGAAAA
>JAYWGG010000186.1:0-5602 GCA_043778415.1 Saprospiraceae bacterium | reverse complement strand
ATCAAAGATTTTTTTGATGTGCAGTATGGTTTTGCTACGTTAAGAGATAAAATTTTTATTGCAAAAACTGAAAATTATAATGACGAATTAGTTTATTTTAATGGCTCATTAGTAGAAAAAAAACTATTAAAGACCGTAATAAAAGGCTCTCGATTTAAAGGAAAAATAAATGAAAATGAATTGATTTTATTCCCTTACGAGTTTGAAAGTAATCGTTATAGAGCAATATCCGAAGAAAAATTAAAACAAAACTATCCAAACGCTCATAATTATTTGCTTAAAAATAAAGAAGAACTTGAAAAAAGAGACCTTGATAAGGGAGCATTATGGTATGAATTCGGGAGAAGTCAAGGCGTGCAGAGTATTCATAAAGAGAAAATTGTTTTAAGCACTTTGGTAAATGGGCAAATCGACTTTTACAAAGTCCCGAAAGATGTTATGATGTATTCGGGCTTATTTATCATCAAAAATAAAGAATTTTCAGACTGGACTTTGATAGAAAATACCTTGAAATCTGATGAGTTTTATAAATATATCAGGTTGACAGGAAAAGATTTTTCAGGCGGTTACAAGTCAATAACCTCAAAACAAATTAAAGAATTTAAAATAAAAGCACATAATCCTTTATCACTTTTTTAAAAACCAATATGTATGGAACAGAAGAATTTAAAATTAGAAGACAAATCCGAGCAAGAATTAAACAAGTTTATTTGTGAAAATTGGAAGAATTTATTTCCAAGTTTAACATTTGTTACGAGTGAATTTCCTTTAAAAGGGAATGTTAGAAGTTTGGGCAACAACGGCAGAATTGATATTTTGGCTTATAATCCTGAAACTAAAAAGTTTGTAATTTTTGAATTGAAAAAAGACTATGATAAAAATATAACTGACCAAGCGGCAGATTATAGAGATTATGTGCAAGATAATTTTTCTGATGTTTATTTACATTCTACGCAAAAATATGAGATTGAACTACCAAAATTTACGTCAATCAATCAAAATAATGTGGAGATAATTCTCATTGCGAAACGATTTAGCCTAACCCAAATTGAAAGAGTAAAAAAGCTAAAAGAAAACACAATTACACTCATTAAATATTTTTGGTTTGAAGACGATTTAATTTTCATTGATTATATCAACAATGACCCCGATGACATAAAAATTGAAAGTATAAACACAAGAAAAGTAGCACAAATCGGTGTTATTGTTAATCAAGACCCCGATACTTTTGAAATTGACCGTTATTTTAATCTTAAACAAGATGCAAAAGAGCTTTTTACATATTTTTATAATTTCTTAAAAGCAAAGGATGAAATAATAATTGAACCTCAACAAGTAGTGATGAAGATTCGATTTAGAAAATATACTTTCTCTGCAATTGGTTCAGCAGGAAAAGGTGGAAGTAAAAAAATGCTACAAATAAATACCAACATAGATGTTTCTGCAATGAATGATGTTAGATTTGAAGATAGAATAAGACCAGGGCAAAAGAGAAAGGGAAGTCTTGGTACTGAACGTTTTGAGGTTTATATTAGGAACGAAGAGGACATAAAATTGTTTTGTGATTTTATTACAAACAAATTATAACTGATTAACCGCACATAGACCAAACGACTTATGCATACTTTTGGTTGATATTAACGAAAAGACTAACAAAGTTCAAAAAACAGACATTTTTACGGCATTTGGAAAAGACTTTGCAAACTTAATGGAACAAAAACTTTCTCCAGAACACTTTTTCAAAGAGATGGAAAGTTACAAAAACTTTGTAGAAATATCGAACACCGCGAAATAGCACATCCACCAAAGCGAGTTTAGCAAAAAAGGGGCAAAAAGTGCTAAATTGAACATTTGTAATTCTATCAATATTTATGGTTTATTTAATATTTATGTTTATAATTCCCATTCTTCGCCAAGCCTCAAACTGATGGACGCACCCACTACACGAAGCAGTATGTCGAGCAAATTCCCATTCCCAAAATCTCCCCCGAAGCGCAAAACCCCTTCATAACCCTTGTAGAATGGATACTCGAAGGCAAAAAAAGAGGGGAAGACACCAGCCGTTGGGAAGACCAAATAGACAGAATGGTGTACGAACTGTATGACTTGACGGAGGCGGAGATAGCGGTCGTAGAAGGACGGTAAGGAATGTGTCTAAAATAAACTACTTATTTTTTCTTCATTCCTAATGCAAAACGTCGTCGAATATTTTTGTAGAAATATAAAAATCACTACTTTTGTACGAATGTTTCAAAACAAATTTCTCGATTTGTACGTTTTGAAGTGTCAAAAAACAGATTGTATTTTAGAAAACTTTTATGAAAAAAATTATTTTATCCTTACTTGGTGTTGCTTTTTATTTTTCGTCGCTTTTTGCCCAAAGTTTTTTGGATTCTGTGCAGATAAAAGGCACGGTGAAGGGTTTTGACGCGGGCGTTATTCGGCTTTTGGGTTCGTTTGCGGAGCAAAATTATTTCGCAGATTCTGCCATAGTGCAGGCGGGCGGGACGTTTGAGTTCAGACAACTGCACCCTTACAAATCGGGTCTTTTTTTCGTTATTTTGCCCGACTACTCCAATTTTCAGTTGCTATTGGATACAGACCAGAAGTTCGAACTGACGACCACCAAAGGCGATTTGATAAAAACGATGCAGATAAAAGACTGCCAAGAAAACGAATTGCTGTACCAAAATTTGATGTTCCAAGCTGCGCAAGAGCCACGCTATGAGGCGATTCGGAAAAAAATGGAGGGCAAAACTCCAGCCGATGCCGACTACAAAACGGCACAATTAGAACTCAAACAAGTGTCCGCAGACTACAAAAATCAAGTGTTGATGTATCAACAGAAATACCCCAACGCGTTTTTTACGAAGTTCAAAGCGGCTGGACAAAACCCCGACTTGGAAGAACCCAAAAAGCCCAACGGCGACTTGGATACGCTTCGCCAGTTGATTGCGTACCGCCAAAAATTTTGGGACAACGTGGACTTTTCGGACGTGCGGCTGCTGCATACGCCCGTGATATTCAACAAGTTGAAACGGTTTATGACCGAACTCACGCCGCCCAATCCAGACTCTTTGATACAGTCGGCGGACTTCGTGATTCAGAAATCATTGGTCAATAAAGAAATGTTCAAGTTTATTTCCAACTGGATTGCAGTGTATTATCAGCCGACCAAAACGACTATCATGGACGGCGAGGCGGTGCAAGTCCACGTGGTCAATAAATATTTTACCAAAGAATTGGCGTTTTGGACGAGTGGCGACGAAATCGAAAAAATCCGAAAGCGCGCTTGGGAAATGGAAGGCAGCTTGATGAACAAAAAAGGGCAAGACGTAGTCGCGTTGGACAACAACGGGCTGACGAAATCGATTTACGCCTTGCAGTCGCCGTTTGTGGTCGTATATATGTTCAACACGCACTGCGAACACTGCATGAAAGAAACGCCGAAGCTCAAAAAATTCGCCGACGAATGGAAGTCAAAAGGCGTGGAGGTTTTTTCTATCGTCTTGGAAAGCAGCGAAGAAGAATGGAAGGAATACATCGCAAAAAATCAATTAGAAGTGTGGACAAATGTACGCGACCCCTCCAACCGCTCTATCTATGGAAAATATTATGTAGATATTACGCCCGAAATGTACGTCCTGAACAAAGACCGAATTATTATCGGAAAAAATCTACACACCGACCAGTTGGAAACCATCATCGAAAGCGAAAACAAAAAGAAAAAGTAAGCGCGTAGGACTGACTTATTTTCCTCATTTCTAAAAAACCGCAGCAATAAAAATTGCTGCGGTTTTTTTTTATTACTTTAAAATCAGTAAGAAGCTGTACCTAAATAGTTTTATGTATTGGCAACAGCTTTAGCTGTTGTATAAAAAAAATGGTGCATCGGCTTTAACCAAATACATGCCACAAGCGAGTCGTTTAGGCTAAAGCCAATACTAATTATTATTTGTTGTCCGACTGCTAAAGCAGTCGGCTATTAATGCAGACTAAATATGCGCAAGTACTTATTTTAATTCATTAGAATCCAACAAAAGGCTACAAAATTTTTGATACTTGGCATAAAATAGTGTTTTTTTTAAACATTGCACTATATTTGAAGCGAAATTTTAAAACCATCACCAACTTTATTTTTTGAAAATGAGTACTACAACATCAGGCAGCAAAAGTGCCCAACTCTACACACTAATCACCGTTTTTTTCTTTTGGGGCTTCGTAGCCGCCAGCAATGACATTTTGATTCCCGTATTCAAAACCGCTTTCAATCTTTCGCAAGCGCAAAGTCAGTTAGTTTCGCTCGCTTTTTACATCGCCTATACCGTCGGCTCGATTATTTATTTTGTCGTGTCGGCATCTATCGGCAGCGATGTCCTGAATAAAATCGGCTACAAAAACGGCATCGTGTTAGGAATGGTCATCTCGGCTATCGGTACTCTGCTCTTCTATCCAGCCGCTAACTCTGCGTCTTTTACCCTCATGATTTCGGCGTTGTTTATCGTCGGCTTGGGCTTTTCGCTCCAGCAAATTGCCGCCAATCCGCTTGCCATCGTGCTTGGCAATCCCAAGACGGGTTCGCAACGCTTGGCGCTCGGCGGCGGCGTCAATAATTTTGGAACTACCATCGGACCACTTTTGGTAAGTTTTGCCATCTTCGGGAGTGTGGCTTCTGGCTCGACAGTAGCGAGTATCGAAAGCGTAAAAACACCGTATTTAGTCTTGGGTGCTGCGTTTTTATTGGTGGCTGCCTTCATTTATTTTTCTTCTATCCCCAACAAAATTGATTTGGAAGAAGTCGCTGCGGACGAAGCAAGCGACGACAGCAAAATTATTCATCGCAGCTCTGCCTTTGCCTATCCGCAGTTGGTATTGGGCATGATTTCGATTTTTTGCTACGTCGGCGTAGAAGTAGCGACCGCCAGTAACCTACCCGCCTACATGGAAAAAAATCTCGGTATTCAGACCTATAACATTGCGCCCTATATTTCGCTCTATTGGGCGAGTCTGATGATGGGCAGATGGACGGGAGCGGTCGGTGCTTTCGACCTCACAGCTGGCACCCGAAAAATCCTCAATTTTTTGATGCCTTACCTCGCTTTCTGTGTCTTTTTGGCGGTCAATGCCATTGCGCAGCACGATATTTCGCAGTTCTACGTCTATGCTTTCGTCGTACTTTTTATGATAGCTGGCGATATTATGAGCAAGGGAAATCCAGCTCGTTTGTTGCTTATTTTTTCTTGTATGGGCATTGCGGCACTTATTATCGGCATGGCGACGAGTGGTATAGTAAGCGTTTTCGCATTCACGAGCGTCGGACTATTTTGTAGCACCTTGTGGCCCTGCATTTTCACACTATCGGTCGCAGGTTTGGGCAAAAACACCAATCAAGGCAGCAGTCTATTGATAATGATGATTATGGGTGGCGGCATCGTAAGTTGGGTACAAGGAATGATGGCGGACAGCATCGGCATACAGTTGAGTTACATCGCAGGCGTTGTTTGCTTCGCCTACCTTGCTTTTTATGCCATCAGAAGTAAAAAAATCTTACAAGAGCAAGGCATTGATTATGACCTAAAAGTAAGCGGCGGCGGTCACTAAA
>JAYWGG010000185.1:0-5616 GCA_043778415.1 Saprospiraceae bacterium | reverse complement strand
GAAATAGCAAATTTTATTCAAAAAAACCTTTTTAATCCTCAAAATTTGTCTTTTAAAATAAGTATTACAAAATTTAATTTTGTTTTGATTATTTATTTTATTCTAAAAACAAATTTAATACTGCAAAGATACGGTATTTTAAAGTCGCGTGCAAGTATTTTTTTAAGATTAGTCGTATTATTCTTAAAATTTAGATATTTTTTATTTGTAACTAATTGAATATCAATAATTTATAACTAACATTAATTTTTTACCATTGTAAAGTTAATTTAATAATTATAAAAGTATTAAATTTGGTTAAAAACTCCGCTCCGAACTGTTTGGGTACTGTTTGGAGTTGCCGCCGTCTTTTTTAGTCAAAAATTACTTTTTTTGCGGTGCGAAAATTTTTTTTCATCTAAAAAAAACTCTACCTTTCAGTTTTATTATGCAATTCATAGAAACACTCGGTATCGTATTTCGCAACATCAAGTATTCCGAAACCAGCGTAATCGTGGATATTTATACCGAACAGTGCGGCTTGCGCTCGTTCATAGTGTCTGGGGTGAGAAGTCCGCGCGCCACGATAAAAGCCAGTCTGCTGCAAGTAATGTCGCTCGTAGAACTCATCGCGCCCAACCGAAACGACACCACGCTGCACCGCCTGAAAGAACTCCGAATGGCGCACACCTATCAAAGTCTGCCCTTCAATGTCGCAAAAGGTGCGGTGGGGATTTTTATGGCAGAGTTGGCGCGCAAAACCATCAAGGAAGAAGAGCCAAACCCCGAATTATTTGAGTTTGTGTGGCGAAGTTTTGCCTATTTGGACAGCACGAGCGCGCCTTTTGGCAATGTCCATCTTTGGTTTATGGCTTCTCTATCGGGCTTTTTGGGATTTATGCCGCACGGCGATTGGAGTGAAAAAACGCCTTTTTTAGACTTAAAAACGGGTATTTTTGTCGCCGACGCGCCGACGCACACCTTATATATGAACGAAGAATCCAGCGAGTTGCTCCAGCTATTGCTTCACACCGAATTGGAGCAGTCCGCGACCATAAAAATGAATCGGGCGCAGCGACATATTTTGTTGGAAAAAATGCTTACTTTTTACAGTTTGCACATCGAAAATCTTCAGCCGTTGCAGTCGCACAAGATTTTGCAGGAGATTATGGAATAGTTGGCGATGAGTTTTTTAATTATAAGTTTTTAGTTTTTAGCTGTGCAACTAATTGATAATCAATTAGTTACAACACTATATAGTCACAAATATTTTAAAATAAAAAATGGATATTAACGTAAGAGAATTGAAAAGTAAACTCGCTGCGGGCGAGCAATTTGTGTTTATTGATGTGCGAGAACCCGACGAATATGCGGAGTTCAATTTGGGTGCGCAGCTAATTCCGTTGGGTACTTTTGCCGCCGCCGTCGGGGACTTGGAAGCGCACAAAAAAGACGAAATCGTGCTTCATTGCCGCTCGGGAATGAGAAGTGCCAACGCTCAAAAATATTTACAACAGCTTGGTTTTGAGAATGTTAGGAACCTCGAAGGCGGCGTTTTGGCGTGGTTGAGCGAGTTTGGGCGGTAGGAAAGAACTCTACTTGCGCCGCATAACTACGCCGCGAGCGAAGCGTTTGACTTCCGTGTATTGGTCTTCCAATTTTTTACCATTTTCGGATTCGACGTAGATGAAGTCAAAATTGTTATTTTTTATCCACGCAAGGTCGTTGTGGCTGCCGTCGTATTCTATATTTTCTAAATTTTGTAAGTCGCGATTTCTTTGGTAAAACATGGTCGCTGGTCCAAAAATCCAGCTTACGCCATATTTTATTTTTTTTGTCACGTTTTCTTGTTTATTTACAAAAAATACAGCTTCTCTGCTGCTTTCGTCGTACCACCATTCGCTCGAAAAACGCAAATTGCTACTTACCCAAAAATTTATTATCAAAAGCAATGTCGCCACATTTGACCACACAAATCCGTACTTGTAGCGTCCTTGAATCTCTATCAAACTCAATAAAAATACAGTCGATAGCAATGGGTAAAATAAAATAGCAGTGCGACCAATCAAATAGTTTGCCCCGACAAGATAGTGTTGAAAAACCGTAACGAACATCGTGCTAATGGCAAGTGCGGTAGCAGAGAAAAGCATTTCGTTGTTTTTTATACCTGTCACTTTTATTCTTTTTATAATAAAAAAAAACAACAATATTCCGAGTATCGTGCCAGCCACGACCGCGCTCGTTTTCCACCACTCAAACCGTCCCCCAAAGGGGGTACAGACAAAATTTTGTATCAATACGCGCCAAGTTTCCCAAAACGAATGTGGTCCCCACTCAAACTCTCCGACACTTTGAATCCAGCGAATAGGCTTGAAGATGAGTGTCACAAGAACGAGCATCGGGAGCGTCGGCAAAGCTAACATTTTGAGCCAGCCAAGCCATGAACGTTCCTCTCTGCGGAGAAAAAAATACACCAAAGATGCCGTAACAAAAAAAGCTGCTACCAAATCTAACAGCGTAAAGTTGGCTAAAACGCCCATTCCCAGCGCACAGCTTGCCTTGAACAAATCAAAGCGACGGGCTTCTTTTACCCAACGAAAAAAATAAAAAAGAGCCATCATCTCGAAGGCAACACAAAGTCCGTATCCGCGACAAAGGGCGAAAAATTCTATCATAAAAGGGTTGAGTGCCAAGCAGCAAAACGCCGTAAAAAAAAGCCACGAAGAAGCAGGAATCCACAGCGAAACGGTGCGCGCAGCAAAGAGCAAAAAAAGCAGCCCGCCCAAAATACTTCCTATCCGCAACGCCCACTCTTGAGGTCCGAAAAGTTGGAAGCCCAACTGCATTAGTATGGAGTTGAGCGGGTGATTGTTGGCAGACTTCCAGTTGCGGACGTTGAAGAATAAATCAAAGACGGGTTCTTTGACGAAACCGATGAAAGTCCAGCTTTCGTCGTGCGTAAATCCCACTTTTACAGCTCTCAAAACGATGTAAACGAGCAGCGCGACAGCTAACAAAACAGTAGCTGCAAGCGGTATTTTCTTGGTCCAAAGTGGCATATTATTCGTCATCATCTTCTGATTTTAGGCGGTATTTTTTAGTTGCTTTTTCCTCTGGTTTGCCGCCTACTACGATGACTATTTCGCCTTTTACGACTCCGCCGCCGCCGTCAAAGTAAGCGATGAGTTGCTCCAACGAACCCGTTTTTGTTTCTTCATGCAGTTTACTGATTTCGCGACAAACGGCTGCCGAGCGGTCTATGTCACAAAATTGCGCTAATTCTTGCAAACATTTGACCAAACGAAAGGGAGATTCGTAGAGAACAAACGTATTGGGTAGTTCGCAAAGGTATTTCAATCGGGTCTGTCTTCCTTTTTTGTGGGGCAAAAATCCCTCAAAATGAAAGGCATCGCAAGGCAGTCCAGCGTTGGCTAAAGCGGGAACGAATGCGGTTGCGCCGGGCAAACATTGTACTTTTAGGTTGGCTTTCAGGCAGGCGCGCACCAACAAAAAACCAGGGTCAGAAATACCCGGAGTGCCAGCATCTGTTACCAAAGCGACGACTGCGCCGCCTTCTATTTTTGCTATGATTCCGCCCAAGACCTGATGTTCGTTGTGAGCGTGATAGGCATAAAGCGGCGTTTCGATGTCGTAGTGTTGAAGTAATTTTTTGGACGTACGGGTGTCTTCTGCCAATATCAAATCCACTTCTTTGAGCAATCGCAAGGCACGCAAAGTGATGTCTTCCAAATTGCCGATAGGCGTTGGGATAAGATAAAGCATAAAATTTTTAGTATTTGATGACTGTCACTAATTGACCGTAAATTCAAAATATTCCATGATTGGATTGGCGAGTAGTTTGCTGCACGCGGTAGTTATTTTAGCGCGCGCGTCGGCTTCCGAGTCGGCTTCTACGGTCAGTTCGATGTGCTTGCCGATGCGGACATTCTCGATGCCCTGCAAATCCATGTTTTTCAAATTTTTCCCAATCGTTTTGCCTTGCGGGTCGAGCAACTCTTTGTGAGGCATAACTTGGATAGATGCAGTAAATTTCATACTATTTTCTTACTTTTTGTGACTTTTTTTAGTTCTAATTTTTTTGAATTTTCTTGCGTCTGCGACGGAAAAATATAACGTGTGTGTCTATATTCCTAAACCTATTTTGAGTCATTTTTCACGCAATTATTTTTTTTAAAATATTCTGAAAAACTGACAGCATAACATACCAAACTACTGCCAACGTCGGGAAACCTACTCGCGTAAAAATTAATATAAGAATCAATCCTACAAAGAAAATAAAACGAATTTCGTTGCCCACCCAATTCATATTTGCGAACCGAAAATTGAACATTGGTATCTCCGAAACCATCAAAAAACTCAAAATAATTACCAGCGAATACAAAAAAGTCGCATTGGTCATTGTTTCTCGAAATCCGCCTGCATTGTTGGTATAAATAAGCAGCAAGCCCGCCGTAAAAGCCGTGCAAGCGGGAGTCGCAAGCCCCAAAAATCCCGCCGTCTGGCGTTTGTCTATATTGAATTTCGCCAGCCGATACGCTGCAAAAACAGTCAATAAAAAAGCTGGAACGGCTGCAAAAACCAACCCTGCCGCAGGCTTTGTGATACTCTCCGAGCGCAAAAGCAGCGTATAAAAAATAGCTCCCGGCACCACCCCAAACGACACCATATCCGCCAGCGAATCCAACTGCGCACCCAACGGCGAACTGACTCCAAGCGAGCGAGCGACTTGACCGTCCAACGCGTCCGCCAAAAATCCCGCCGCCAACCACCAGACTACTTCTGGTAGTTGCCCAGCAAACAAACTTACCAGAGCGCAGCAGCCACAGAACAAGTTGAACAACGTGATTATATTCGGAATTTGATGCCTCATAAGTTGCGCAAAGGTAGAAAAATTTGTAGTAACATCAGTTAGGAACCCATCTAAAATAAATCACCTATTTTTTCTTCATTCCTTATTTTTGCCAGTCGGCATCAAAAATTTTATTCGCGCCGCCTTTGTGAAGGGCGTAATTAAAGCCTTTTTGGAGCGAAAATGCACCGTGTTCGCCGTTGCGGTGGAGAGCCAAAAATCCCACCTGAAAATCTTTGTAATTTTTATTGCGCTTCGCAATGCGAAGGACGGCTTCCTTGCACGCCTCCAAAGGAGTAGCCCCTTGTCGCATCAGTTCGACGACCAAAAACGAACCCAAAGTGCGCAATACCGCTTCGCCCAAACCCGTCGAGGTGGCAGCACCTACTTCGTTGTCCACAAAAAGCCCCGCGCCAATAATGGGCGAGTCGCCGACTCTGCCGTGCATCTTGTAAGCCATGCCGCTCGTAGTGCAGCCGCCGCCGAGATTTCCGTATTGGTCAATCGCCAACATTCCGATAGTGTCGTGGTTTTCGATGTTGATAATAGGCTTGTATTGCGATATTTTTTTCCATTCTTCCCACGCTTTTTTGCTGCCTTCGGTCAGAAGATTTTCTTTTTTAAAACCTTTTTCCAACGCAAACCGAAGCGCGCCTTCGCCGACCAACATTACGTGTGGCGTGTCTTCCATTACCTTTCGGGCGACCGAAATCGGGTGCATAATATTTTGTAAAAAACAAACCGAACCCGCATTGCCGAACTCGTCC
>JAYWGG010000184.1:0-5633 GCA_043778415.1 Saprospiraceae bacterium | reverse complement strand
AATTGTAAAATATTTGGAAGACCATGCTGCTTTTTTTGATGATTCAGCCAACCCATTCTGCAATGAAGGTACATCGTGTTTGGTAAAGGCAGCCATTTCTGCGGATAAATCCCTCATTAATGCTGCTTGCAACCCTTTTGGTACTAAAATAAATTTTACGGTCAAAGCGAAAAATAATTGTGAAGAGGGAAATATGGACGTGTTTGTAAAATTCTTATCTAATAAGATGTCTGTCAGTAATTTAGGCGATTTTGACGAGGTTTATGCTCAAGGTATTTTTACGATACTGAAAAAAAATAGTGTCTTTTTGTCAGCTTTTGGAGAAACTGTATTGCATTTTGAGGGAGATGTCGCACAGTTTGCACCTGCGAATAGTTCGGTAAGCGTAGAAGCCAGTGCGATTAAAAGTAATGCAACGGCAAGTGCTAAATCTTCTGTTATAGTGTCTTATGACCTTCAAGCAGTTAGTTCGGTAATTCTTACAGGTTATTTATCTAATTTGGTTCAAAGCGGTCAGCTACCGAATGATTGTAATAATTTGTCGGGAGAAAAATTTACTTTAGCCAACACGCTAATTGTAGATATAGATTATTGTTTTAAAAACGCTCGGATATATGCAAGCAGCGGAAGCGCGGTAGAAATACAGTCAGGAAAACAGTTATACCTATCGGGTGTCACCATCGAAGGCTGCTATCAAATGTGGCGTGGAATTACTGTGAACGCTGGCGGAGTTCTAAAAATTGATATTAGTGGTCAATTTGGTTCATACGTTAGAGATGCCGAATACGCAATCAGAGCGTTAGATGGTTCTATCATTGACATTCAATATTGCACTTTTGAAGACAATTATGTAGGACTTTATATCCCACCATTACAACAAAGTACTGTCACAAACAATGGCAGTCAGTTTGTAACGGTGTCTAATTTTACTAACAATCGCTTTACCGGAACGGGATTTATGAAACCCAACTATACTGGACAACTTACTACGCCCAAAGGAGTGCCTTATGCGGGTATGTTGATACACGATTTGATAAGGATAGATTTAGGCGGCATAGATAACGCAAATACAAATATCTTCTCCAATCTTGCGAATGGAATTATTGCATATCGAAGTCATTTGACAGCAAATTTTAGTAGATTTGACAACATTATCAAACCCAATTTTAATTCTTATCCTATTCATGGTTATGGAATTTATGCAGAAGGTAGTGGTCAAAGATTGAGATTTACGGGCGGTAAGTTACAAGACCCATTCCTTTCTTTCAAAGATTGCACTATTGGTATTTTTGGCAAAGGAGTTTCTCCCATAGTTTCAGACGCTACCATGAGCAATTTAGATTTTGGCTTGGTTTTTAGTCGCTGTTATGGCACTCGTGCTTTTCAAAACGACCTCAACCGAATAAAACAAGCAGGTATTTTGATAATTTTTCCGATTAACTCACTTTCTTCAGTTTATGAAAATAACATCACCGTCCACGATGCCGATAGCAATAATGAAGCTGCGAGTAACCTCCAACCGATGGGAATTGCTTTTTGGGAGGATAATTTGAGCAGCAAAGGAGCGACCATTCGGGACAATAATATTACAATCCAAAACGCAGTGAGAGGGATTCACTGTTTGGGCGGTAAAAATATGCAAGTGGTAAACAATACGATTAAGAAAGAGAAAGCAGCTAATTTTAGACAAGATTTTAAAGGCATTCGGATAGAAAATGTAAAAAATGCCAAAGTAGAGTGCAACATAGTGACTGGCGCGCCTGCGACAGCCACAGATTTTTCTTCCGCCTACGACGAAAATACCACAGGAATATATGTTGCCAGCTCTCCCAATGCTGCCATTTTTTGTAATGTATTCGATGACACCTATTTAGGTCTGGACTATCTCGGAATGAACGAACTCAACAAAGTGAAAGGAAATAAGTTCCAACACCACCACTTTGGGTTGCAGTTGCGAGCTAACACGCTATATGGTAGCCAAGTAAATACTGGTAATACATGGGACTATACCCAAATCATCAACAGCCCATTCACGGCTGTCCATTGGGGGGAAGCATATTATTATCAAAATTCTGAAATGAAATACAGTGGCAATAACTCAACCAACCCCGTGGTGAGTTATCCCGATTGTACTGTAGATATGGACGGAAATCCAGATAATTGCAGTCCCAAATGGTTTTTCCGCGGTTCCACCAACGATTATATCTGTGCGTCTTTTTGCCCAACGGGGTCTAAACCAGCCGGGGCAGTTGTAGAAACGAGCGGCGATGATTGGGATATTGCGGTAGCAAAAGACGAGCAACAGCCGACAGGCGAATACGCTGATGCGATCGCTTCCGCAATAAGAAGACATTTGTTAGAAAAAGTCGGTGGTCAAGCCAGCACAAATACCCATATCCAAAATTTTATCAACGCTCAAAGCAACCAGCCGCAGGGAAAATTATGGCAGATTCGGACTGCCCTCGAAGAAAGCCTCCAATCTGATGCTGACATTATTGCCAACGAACTGGATTTGATAGACACCAAGTTAGCAATGTTACAGTCCAATCTGAAACTACAGCCCAATGAAATAGACGATTTGAAAAACAATATGGCAAACCTGCGAACCGCTCAAGAAACTGAAGCAAACTATAAATTAACCCTTCGCAACAACCTCGCTGTTCAAAATGCAGCTATTCTGACTAATAATATTTGGGAAGAAAACGAAAAAATAATCAATGCAATACGCTTGACTACACTCACAGAAGGGGTAAAAACCTTTGATGCTACAAAGATTGAAATCTTACTTTCTATCGCTACGCAGTGTGTATTCGCGGGTGGAGATGCTGTATATAGAGCGCGTGCGCTCTATGCTTGGGCAACAGGAAATATGGTACTTGAGGACGCTGAACTTTGCCAAGGGAAGGTAAAAAATAGAGCGGATAATAAAACCGCAGCTTCTACGAATACTATCGCTAACTCCCTCCAACTTTATCCCAACCCTGCCAACACCGAGTTGGTAGTGCAGTGGCAGTCTGATACGGACAGCCGACTTACGATTTTTAATTCGTTGGGACAGGCGGTTTATACCCAGATTTTACCAGATGACAAGGCAGTACACACTATCTCTACCCCTGCATTTCGCAACGGAATGTATGTAGTAATGGTAGAAAATGGCTCACAAAGAAAGTTTCAAAAAATAATCATTCAACATTAAAAAATAAGTAATTGCAAATAATTACTTGTAATTATATAATATCGTAAATAATTGATTATCAATTATTTACGTAACTAAAAACTAAAAATTAAAAACTAATAACTAAAAACTACTTATGAAATACCTATTTATTTTGTTTTGCTGCTTGCCGAGTATTTTTTTGTTGGGTCAAAACAAATTCGATTATGTTTGGGTGTCAGGGTTAGGTAGTCCAGACAATGTAAAAAGAAATACGCTGCTCAATTTTAATACCGACCCGCCGACTCCGACCCTCTTCGGAGGCATCTATGAGTTTGAAAAAAGGGGAAGTATTTGCAATGCGCAGGGGGAATTACAGTTTATGACCAATGGCTGCTATGTCCTGAACAAATACGGTAGCCTCATGCAAGGCGGCGACTCTTTGAGCTATGATACCAACGGATACAATCCTTGTTTTGGCTACCCTGGCGCATCTTATACTCATTATCAAGGAATTATTATTCTCCCCAATCCAAGCAACCTCAATCAATACTATATCTTTAGTAAGATTGACGGGGCGGTTGCTGGTATCTTGATGGAACGAAAAATTTTTTATTCTTTGGTGGATATGACCCTTGATAGTGGATTGGGAAAGGTGGTCTTAAAAAATAAATTGCTTCTAACAGACGCTTTTTATCCGCCCGATATGTCTGCCTCCCGCCACGCCAATGGGCGCGACTGGTGGCTGCTCTTCCCTCAACGGTACACCAACAAGTATTTTCGATTTCTGCTCACGCCAGCAGGAATCGAAACTTACCCTCCCCAATCGCTCGGACCACCAACCACCGGCGGCGACGGCGGTGGAAATGCTATTTTTTCACCCGACGGAGCTAAATATATCCGGTACAACCCCAAAGACCGCGCTTTTATTTTTGACTTCAATCGCTGTGAGGGTACTTTGAGCAATGCCCAAGTAATCAACGTAGCAGATACTGTTTTTTATGGGTCAGCCGCAGTTTCGCCCAACTCGCGCTATCTCTACATCAACACCTCTGTAAGAATTTATCAGTTTGACTTGTTGGCTTCTGATATTCAACTTTCTCGCAAAAAAGTTGCGCTCTGGGACCGATTCATTGATACAATAGGAGGATATCCGCGAGCTACTCGATTCGATAACATGATGTTAGGACCTGACGGCAAAATATATGTTGAGTGTAATTCGGGCGCGCATTACTTGCATAGGATTAATTTTCCAGATTTGGCAGATACCTTGTGTCAGGTCGAGCAAAGAGCTATTTTACTGCCTTACATAGCTTTTCCAGGCGGCACCTACTTTCCCAACTATCGCCTCGGGCGGCTCGTCGGCAGCTCCTGCGATACGCTCGCCACTGCGATAGCGGAGGTAGAGCAGCTGGGGGAGTTGAGGGTGCAGCCCAACCCTGCCACTGACCTTCTCCACATAGCGTACCGTACAGAAAATACGACTGCCCTCAGCGTCGCCATCAGCGACTACACAGGCAAAAAAATCCAAACCCTCTCGCTCGACTCCGCCAGCGGCAGCCTCGACATCAATACCTCCGCCCTGCCCAACGGCTTGTACCTTTGCACCCTCTACGACTCCGCCACCCACCGACAGCAATCCGTGAAGTTTGTAGTGATGAGATGAGAGAAAAGCGTGTGAGGTTGAACTGTTCAATCTCACACGCCCAACTCTGCGCGCACCGAGCGCACTATTTCGAGTGTGGAAGTCGCAAGATTGGCAATTTTTTCGTCGTCCCAATTCGGAAACTGCGCCAAAATGTTACCAATTACTTCGCGTTCTTTTTGGCTCGCACCTTTTTCGATGCCTTTTTCGATGCCTTTCTCAATACCGCTGTCGAAGCCTTCTTTTTTAGCTTCTTGAATTAGATGATCATAAGAACTCATATTGGTAGTTTTTTTTACAGTTTGAATAATTTTATGCACATCAGAAGGGCTAAATTCGTTGTTTTTTAGGATATAAACAAGCTGAGCGACAAAAAAAGTTTCTAATGACTCCTTTTTTTCGGGGTCGCCGACCCTTACAAACATCAATTCGGCGTTTTGAAGTACATATTTTTCATCGCCGCCGAAGCGCAAAGTCCGTAAAGAATTTAGCAAAAGTCCAGCTTTTAGCATCTGCCATGCCTCTTTGGAGAAGCTCGTGAGGTCGGTAAGTTGATAGTCGAAAGCGGGAATATAAGGCAGTAAAAATTCGTCCGTTTCTTTGAAATATTCTGCGAATGGTCTGTATCGCCAATGCCGCTTGGGGTCGGCGTTGTGATAAACGACAATCGGTACGACGGGCGTAAGCGGCAATTTATTGCGGTCACAATCTTCCCAAATTTCCAACATATATCGAAGCAGTTGGAGGTGCGGAAACTTCGGCACGTAACTTTTATGCTCGAATAAAAAAGCTATTTTGATAGGTTTGCGCGCTGCGCCATAGCTACATTCCCAA
>JAYWGG010000183.1:0-2051 GCA_043778415.1 Saprospiraceae bacterium | reverse complement strand
GCGTATTGGTTACTTTCGTGAGGGCGCGCGTGTCCAAATCCATATAAAAAATATCAAACTTTCCGACTGGCAACACCGAATCCAAGCGCGCCTCCACGAGCAAAGAGTCGCTGCGATTGGAGGAGAATAAAATTCCTTTTCGGTTGCCAAGTGTGACGAAGGAGGCATCGAGGTCATCGTAAAAATCGTTGGTCAAGCGGGTGCTTTGTCGATTTTTTGTTTTGTAAATAAAAATATCGGACAAGCCGCGCGTGGCAGCTGTGACGACCATATCCTTGTTGTCGATGTAGTCAATGCTGTAGATACGCTGGTATTCGGGCGCGAAAGGTTCTTTAAATTCTTTCTCCAACGTGAGGTCGAAGTTGGAATATTGTATCACATCTCGGCGTTCATAGACCACTGTGAGTTCGTTGGAGTTGGGTTTCCATGCCAAAAGTGGATAGTTGTAGTCGGCAGGTAGGAGGCGATTTTTCATGCCGCCTTTCGTGACGAGCTGTTGTTTGCCAGTTTTTATATTTTTCACAAAGACTTTCCAGCGTCCGATTTCGTTGCTGACGTAGGCGATATTTTTTCCGTCGGGGCTGATTTTTAGCTGGCTCAAAGGCAGTTTTCTTCTATTTTTTATTTCTATTTTCTGCGAAATATTTTGGTTTCCTTTGGTTTTTTGAGCTTCTTGCTCATAACGGTCTTTAAAAAATGCCTTCCAACTGTTGAGCAAACTCTCGTAAGGCGTGCCTGAAACATACAGAAAACCGCTTTCCACACTCCGATTGATGCGAGTGAGATAGAGCAAATTGGACACGGCGGGCTTGCCATAAAGTTGGCTGATGTAGTACCAGAAAGAATGTCCCGCGAGCTGCGGATTGGCGGCGGCAAAGCGTTCAAAGTCTTTGAATTTGCTGTTGGTAACAATGTCTTTCAGTTGGTCGTCCAAGCTGGAACTCCACTCTTCGCCTGCGTAGCCCACAAAGCCCTGCTTGAACCATTCGGGAAGGCTCAAAATAACTGCGTTCTGGACGACTTCCTGCAAGTTTGTCCCAAAAAGCATCGCGTTGAGCAAGGCTGCCGCTACTCCTTCGCGGATTTGTCGGCGCAAGTGGGCGTGGTCGCCGTCAAAATAAACAAAAATCTTATTATTGATAATTTTCAGATGCCCCGTGACGGGATTGGAGTCGTCGCCAATCGAGTTGGCGTTGTAAAAGGCTTCGTCGCTGCCGATGTTGCTTTGCAAAAAGTCCGAGAGGTCGGAATAAACGATGATTTCGAGCTTTTCGGACGGACGGTATTCGAGCAGGCTTTGGAGTGAAGTGTAGTCAAACTCCGCCATCTGGACGGCAAATTGACCCACAAAACGCCCTTCGCCGTACCAATACGTCGTAAAATTCTCACTTTCGTACTCCGACCATTCGTCGAAATGCCGATGGTATTGGACGCGATTTTTACCGAACTCGACCTGCGTGCCTTGCGCGAAAAGTGTCGAGGCGCACGACACGAAGCCGCAAAAAATGTATAAGGCGTAGTATTTTTTCATAGCGAATAATTCTGTGGTGTTCTGTGAATGTGCTTAAAGAACGAAGAATTTATTTTAGCCGCGTTCTTTACAAAAAATAATTCATCAAATATAACAGAAAAATACGAGTTTTTATTTTTTGGAGGCATAAATTTAAAAACATTCCGTAAAAAATTAGGAACGAAGAAAAAATAAGGTGCTTAATTTTTTCCAATAAATTCAATCAATAACAAGGCATTTTTGAGGCGCAACGCAGGGCGTTGTAACGAAAAAATAACGCAGTGATTGGTTGTAATTTAGCAGAAAAATTGAGTAGTTTATTTTAGACACATTCATTCATTAATTTTCTGCGCAATGTTTCTATTTCTGCTCATTTTATACGCTACAAATCGCCGTCTGTTTTTTTGACACTTGGATTGCCGCGCACTTTGAGGCGAGCGTCGTCCTTATTTTTAGTGAGTTTTTCTGTTACGTTGAGGCTGGCTTCGCAACTGTCTTCGCCTTCAAAGACAGCATTTTTTGCTTCAAAATGGTCTGCGTC